>NZ_CP094537.1 GCF_022811645.1 Hymenobacter monticola
ACAAAATGCACATGCATTGCAATCATCCTACGTTCTTAATGTCGTGCTCTACGCTTTGAATTTCGTCCTGCATGATGTCCTCAGTAATAATCCCATCTTCTTTGAATTTCACTAGCACCCACTTATACAAGTCAAAGTAGACACGTCCCCAACTGCTCAGAACGCCTCTATAAATGTGGTTGTCTCCTGAAACCACATTCTGTTCAGCATTTTCCTTTAGAGCATTTAAACATACCCTACGGGCCGAAACGGAGCCATTTCTAACAGCTGCAGTAATTTTATCAGACTGGTTCAGAAGCATTTTTTTGCAGTCATCGCGCACTTTGCCTGACAGAGAAGCTCCCTCTAGTGTACTACCAAAACGCTCAGAAATCTCCGTACTAAAAGCATCAAGGGCATTCAATACTTCTTTTATCTCTCTGGTTGTAAATAAATTAGAGAAAAAGTTCATGCGGTCTAGAGTTAGTGGTAAAAGAGTTTGAACTGCTGCTCATCGCAAAAGAATGCCGTAGTCTTTCCAGTTTCTTGGCTTAGGTACTGCTTTGGGAATCGGTAATGCTAACGCTCATTTCGTAGCGGTCAGCCTCGGCGGGTGCCCCGCTAGGTGGGGTAATGACGATTTCGTAGCGGTCCGTCGCATATTCGGCATAAATCCGGGTACGAGCGGCTTCTACAGCTTCTTCGGAGTTGGTAACGCCGGTTACTGTTACGGTGGTGGCATGGGAGCCAGGGCCGGGACTTTCAAAGAATACTTCCATCGTAGGAGAACAAAAGGGAGAAAAATAATGACATTGACTTGTGGAAAGTGCGCCCATATGGGCTTAGGCTTTTACTCTGATACCATTGGTCCTGCCGACTATCTAGAGGGTAAAACAACTGCGGATATTTGGATTGTAGGGCTCAACCCAAGCCATGACATTGGCCACGTTGAGCAGCGAACAGCCGCCGAGTTTGCAGATTTCGACCCTGATTGCCATAGCTATTTCAGGGATTTTAGAAAAGTCTCACCTGCTCTGTATGCGAATTGGAAAAGCCCAAACAGTCGTATTGCTCATACGGACTTGGTGAAGTGCTTCTCTCCAAGCTTTCCGCCCATTGTATCAGTTAATGGCTTTTCAAGGGCGGTTGACAAGAACCAGGTGGTGAATAACTGCAGCACGCATCTACTTGAACAGATTCGTCGATTCAGGCCCAAAGTGATTATCTGTAATGGTGCCCCGGTATGTTACACCGTCATGGGGTTCTTTCCTCCCAATATCGAGGCGCAGACCAATCGGGCTACCTCTTACAAGTACGACCTAGACTTGGGGAATGGCACAAAGCATTCCTTTTGGCTCGTGCTCTCGGGCTTTATCGGAAGGATAGACGACTGGAACAAAAGAAGGCTAGGGGTTGAAATTGAGGAAATACTGGCGAGTGAAGGAATTGAGCTGCATTCGGGCACAAGCAGCTACTCATAACCTTTGAGAAAGGTAAGCTGCTCCTGAAAGGCAGCCAGCGCCTCGGCCGATGACAATACAAAGCGGTGGGTTTTACTACCTGGTGGGTACTGCAGCAATCCAGTAGGCATGGCAAGGCTGCCGAGCAGCCGGTGTAAAAAGCGGGGCTGGGGCCCTTTGAGGGTGTTGTTTTTCAGGCCAACAACATTGGTGTAGGTTAGCTGCTGCGCGTCGCAAAACGACTTTAAGTTACCGCTACCAAGCATTTTCAGGCGGGCCTGGGCATAATGTAGAGCGTCCTCATAGGACACAGATAAACGCAAGTCCGGCAGGGTGAGCGGTGCTGCTTCTTGGCGGCATTCTTCTTTTATCATGCTTTATAGCTGCTTGAAGAGGGGCTGTAGGGGTGCCAGATGAGTTGGGAGCCACTCGGGGTAGAGTTTGTGGCAGAGATAGCCAAAGCTCAGGCTACCGGCCAGCATCAGCACCCAAATGATGCGCTCCGTGCGACGGGCAAAGACTAATTCGGTTTCAATGGCCAGCGCAGTCGTTTTATCCCCTTGGTGCAATGCTTTCAGCTTCAGGTCGACTTGGCAAAGGGCTGTTGAATTATCAATCAGCTGCTCTAGCAGCCGTTCGGATGGGTGGGAATAAGGATTCATCGGCAAGGGTACTAATGCATGATTAGGGGCGGTGCTGGGAACTGGGCTTGTACCCAATTTCCGAAAAGCCAAGCCAGGCCAAAAATGGCCGTAGTGCCGCCGATGATGATGGCGGCCACTGCGCGGTTGTACCGTTTCTGGTCCTGGGCCAGCTTTGGGAGTGCCTGGCGTAGCAGCTCGTCCCCGCGACGGCTGACCGCGTAAAGCGTCTGGCTTAACGGGTCCGTGGCAAGGGGAAGCGGTGGTAAAGGCCGGTGTTGCCGGCGACGAGGGAGGAACCTCATGCGGCGTAGGGCAATGCGCGCCACGCCAGCGCGGGGGCCTGGCCGCTGCTCAGCTGCTGCACCAGCGTATCGACTTCCTCCGGGCTGAGCATATCCCGGCGCGGGCCTAGAAACCGGATACCATCGAACAAGTCCCGCTCCCCGCTCACAAAGCGCACGGCGTACACGTTTTCGTAGTTGCCGGTGTAAGCGTAGCGGGTGAAGAGCGTAAGGGCCTGGGGGTCGATGTTGTACTCCTGGCAAATTTTAGCGGCCAGCGTTAGCGGGCACTGCGCGAGGCCGGCTGCGCCACCTTCGGCCAATTCGGTTGCAACGGCCCATCCCTGCTCGGGATGAACGACCAACTCGCAACGGGTCGGGGCCTGCTTCACGTCGTCGTATAGATGGAATGGCAGTGCATGAGTAACGCCGGCCAGCGTGACTAAGCTGTTCATAGGAAAGGAAAATAAGTGGTAGGGAAAGGCAGATTTAGGGGAGTGCTACAAGCCAGCCCTGACGCTGAAAACGCTCGCGCAGTTCGTCGGCCGACGTGTCCTCCCCGATGAATTGCAGCCACTCAGCCACGGTAGCCAGGTCCGGGGCTTCGGCCAGAAATTCGTTTGGGGTGTTGAGCGCAGTGGCCGCGGTCAGGCGCTGCTCCGGGTCGGGGTAGCGCAGTAGCAGCTCGGCCATCTGATAGAGCATCCCCCGGACGCCTAGCGTTGGCGGAGTTGATTCAAAGGGAATATCCATCCGGGCTGGCAATGGAAGGAATAGGGATTAGTGTTGCCGGGAAGGCCGGCCGGGCTGCGAGGCCGGAATCTCGCTGGGGTTCTGCATCTGGTAAACGGCCAACTGAAAGACCTGCTCCAAGTCCAGTTTGGCCAGCACGGCCAGCCGCTGCAGTTCGTCCAGCGTGGCGGTTTCGGGCTTCTGCATCCGGAGCGTAAGCGTCCGGTAAACGACGCCCAATTCCTGAGCGACTTCCGTTCGGGGGCCTAGCGCATGGATTAGCTCAGCCAGCGTATGGCAGGCCACCGGGCCGGGGCTGGTCGGTTGAAGGAGTGGCATAACTTGAATGCTGGGGACCGTCGGGGCTTTGGGGCTTTTCATGGGAGCAAAAGAAGGCTGCTTTTTTGTCAACATTACGGCTTACCGTAAAAAATGACAATTTGATGCCCTCACATTGCTCAACTCAAACAAGGCCGGCGCGTCGTAGCAGACTATCTGGAGGCCGTCCGGCTCGGTGATACAGGCGAGAAATATCAGCACATTGCCTTGCCGCGTCTGGCGCTCGCCGGCCCGCTGCAGGATGGCAAAAGTTGAAAAACCACCTTTTATAAGCCAAGGCCAAGCTATTGGCTAGGGTTGCTCGGACCAAGGGGCACTTGGTCAGGAATGGGCAAACTGTCCTCGGTGCGAATGCTGGGGCGCGGGCCGGTGGGGATAGCTGGCTCGTACCAGTCGCGGTAGGCCGTGTTAAGCCGGTCGGCAACGATGGCCAGTCGCTCGGGGGTACCCTCGCGCTTCAGCCAGATATGGGAGCTGCCGCAAACGACTTGGTAGCCCTCGCCCATAAACTCGCGGATGTAGGGCGCCAGCGCCCGCAAATCGTCCTGACGGGTGTGGGCCTGCACGTACTTGCGAATGGCCATCAGACGCTCCTTCTCGGCCGCGTCGGCGGGTTGTATCTCAATAGCCAGGTAGGATTCCTGGTGGTATGTGCTCATAGGGAAAAGAACAAAAGGGAGAAAAGAGACTGGGGGAATTAGACTAGAAGTAAAGAGTACTGCCCGCCTTGTTCCTCGCGGGTCCGGCGCAGGCCCTCCTGGGCTATCGGGCGGGCCGCTTTTACGAGCTTTAGCAGCGCCTCGTAAGCTTCGGGCGTGTCGATTAGCATACCCATGTGCTCCGCTACTTCCTCGGCCAGCACTTCGCTGTTGATGCCTTTGCCTAGTTGCTGCATCAGGGCCTCGACGTCGGCAATGGCGGCTATCACCTGGTTGCGGTACTGGTTCCACGTCGGGCTTTGAATGGTCGGGGCTTCGCTGGCTTTCATAGCGGGAGCAGATTACTTGACGGCCCATTGCAAGGCCTGCCATGTGGGTAAAAATTCGAGTTCGGCGTCCTAGCGCTGGGCGCTGGCGTAGGCTTTGCCCTGGCTGAGCACCACCGCCTGGGCGCTGTGAATCGGGGCCTGGTCCTGGACCCGAAAAAAATGGCCGGCGTGGTAGGGGTTGTAGCTGATGGGCTCTGTGGCCGTGGGCTGCGGAGCGCTACGGAAGGTTCCGATGGCGTAGGCGTGAACATTGCGCTGGCGCTGGGAAAGGACACGCTGCCGGCCTGATTCCGTCACTTTGAACACTACTCCGGTCAACTGCACCGTGGCAAGATGGGCCACTACCAGCCCCCCAAACTGCACCGAAAACAGGCCCTTGTATTTCAGGTTGCGGTACACCTTCACTTGCTGGCCTTCTAGGTCGATGGAAAGGGCTCGGGGGGCTTTCATGGCGCGGCGCTTAGAGGTGGGTATCGTAGCCGGTAACCGACGTAAAGAGGGCTTGCAGGTCATCGCCGTACACCATCTCAAAAACTTGCTCGTGGCTGATTACCGGCTCCCAATCCCAATCGACGAGCACCTGGCGGTAAAATTCCACTTTGTAGGTGTCGGAGGGCATGAGCGTAATTTTCATACGGTTGACCTGGGCCTGGTTCTTCCGCAAATTCATGCGAAGCCAAGGGTTCGGGTTGCTGTCTGACCGACCAGCTGCCATCAGCTTATCGGCTCCGGTCATCATCAGAAACTTATTGCCGCCAAGCTGCTGCAAAATGATGTAAGCTTCTTCTACTACTTCGGGCTTCGGGGCTGGGGCGTTGCTCATAGAAAAGGGCTTTTCGATGCGTTGCTGATACTTATTAAACGCAAAAGGACGTGTTTATGTTGCTTTTTTAGCAATAATAATCTTATTTTTTTGGCAATAAATTGGCATAAAAATGACTTTTCCCCTCTTGTAGTTTTTGTAATTGCAATCTCCTTTTGTGCCCTGCCCTGCCCCGCCCGGCTCGGGGCCGGGCAGGGCAGCCGCTCCTAGTAGGATTGTAGCCAGCTTAGCTCAGCCGTGTAAAATTGGCGGTCTGTCTCGTCGGCCAGTGGCTCGGCAACGGTCAGTTCCAGGCCCTCGGCCGTGTTGGTCAGCGTGGGCGTGTGGCCCTGGGCAGTCAGCGCCTCGGCAAAGCGCTCCAGGTCGCCAAAGCTGCTATCACTGGTGACGCTGTGGATGCCCTTGTTCTGTCCGTAGCTGGTCTGCATCGCGTGGCGCTGGCGGTGGTGCCAGTCATGGAAGGCAGCGAACTGCTGGGCTAGGCTGGGGGCCTCGCGCAAGTCGAGCGAGTCAAGGAAGAAACCGTAAGCCGCCGAGAAGCTGCGGCGCTCACTGATGTACTTGGCTCCGTAGCTCATGCGGTAAAGCTTGCCGCTCTCGTCTAGGCCTTCTTATAGCAGCGGGGGGATAAAATTACGCTAAGCTCTTTGTAGCGTTTTTAACATTGGTAAAAAGAAGAGCGTGTACTGGACCGGACCTTTGTGCCAGTACATTTCTTATTTGTCATGCAGTGGTTGTTATTGATATTGGCCGGGTTAGCCGAAGTCGCGTTTGCCTTTTGTCTCGGCAAGGCGAAGCTGGCTATTGGAGCCGAAGCGGTCGGGTGGTACGCCGCCTTTGGGGGGTGTGCGGTTCTGAGCTTTTACTTGCTCAACCTGAGCCTAGTGCAGATACCCTTGGGCACGGCTTACGCTGTCTGGACCGGCATCGGGGCGGTGGGTACGGCGGTGGTTGGTGTCGTGGCCTTCGGGGACCAGCTGACCGGGCCGCGCCTGTTTTTCCTCACCACCCTGATTGGGTCGGTGTTGGGCCTGAAAGCTGTAGCGCATTAGCGATGTGGCGCCTACTTGAGTTTGGCGCGCACGCGGCTCAGCGTGACTTGGGTAATGCCCAAATACGACGCCAGGTGCCCCAGCGCCACGCGGTGCAGCAGGTGAGGCTGCTGGGCCAGCAGGTCGGCGTAGCGTTCCTCGGCGGTGCGAAACTGCCGGGCAATCAGTTGCTGCTCGGTTTGCTGCCACACGCGCTCGACCAGCGCCCGCCCCCAGTTGGCCAAGTGGATGTCCTCCCGGTACAAGGCGTGCAGCGCCCGCATGTTGAGGCGAAACAGGCCGCTGTCTTCTAGCAGTTCTATCGTCTCGTAGCTCACGGCCTGCTCGGTATATCCCCGAATCGAAGCCAACACAGACCCCTCTTCGGAAAACCAAAACGTGACCTCCCGGTCCGCTCGGCGGGCATACACCCGCGCCAGGCCCCGCTGCACCACATACACGTGGTGCGCCAGCGCGTCGTCCCGAAACAAGACGGACCCCTTCGGCAGCTCCACGTATTCGGCCAGCGCCAGCAGCTTATCCAGCGAAGCGGGCGGCAACGGGTACGTGGCCAGCAGAATCTCGGAAAGGGTCAGGTTGGGGGACATGCCCGCAAGATAACCGCTCCTTTTTCTGGTGGGGCTCCGCCTTGCCGCCTTTTTTACCCTTCAACAACTCCCCCTATGGAACCCATCACCCTCCGTCAAGCCACTCCAGCTGACGTTAGCCAGTTGCAGCACATCGGCCGCCAAACCTTTTTCGAGACGTTCGCTGCCAGCAACTCCGAAGAAAACATGCGCGCCTACCTGGAAGAAGGCTTTGCGGCCGAAAAGCTGACGGCCGAACTGCAAGAACCACACTCCTCCTTTTACTTCGCCGAGCAGGCCGGCCGCGTTATCGGCTACCTGAAAGTGAACACCGGCCCGGCGCAAACCGAGCAACACGCACCCAACGCCCTGGAACTCGAACGCATTTACGTGCTGCAGGAATTTCACGGTCAGCGGGTCGGGCAGCTGCTCTACGAGCAGGCCCTGCACCTGGCCACGCAGGCGCGGGCCGAGTGCCTGTGGCTCGGGGTGTGGGAAGAAAACCCGCGCGCCATCCGCTTCTATGAGAAAAACGGCTTTGTGGCTTTCGACAAGCACGTGTTCAAGCTCGGCGATGACGAGCAGACCGACATTATGATGAAGCTGCCCTTGCCTCACAACGGCTAGCGATAAGGGCTATGCCAAAGAAACCGCTTTTTCTGGGCCTGCTGATTCTGGGCACGGCTTTTTGGGGCATTTCCTATTCGGTGGTGAAGACCGGCGTAGGCTACGCCGACCCCTACAGCTTTCAGACCTATAAATTTTTGATGGCCGCGGCGGCCGTGGCCCTGCTGTTTCCCCGCCAATTCGCCCACCTGAGGTGGCGCACGGTGGGCTGGGGACTGCTGCTGGCCCTGCCACAGTTCCTGGGCAGCACCCTGCAAACCATCGGCCTGCAAACCACCAGCGCCGCCAATGGGGCTTTTCTCACCGGGCTCAGCGTGTTGCTGGTGCCGCTGGGCAAGGCCCTGCTCTACCGCCAATCCGTGGCGCCTAAGATGTGGGCAGCGTGCGGGCTGGCCCTGGTTGGCCTCTACGTGGTGGCCGTGCCGGGGGGCTGGCACCTGCACGCGGGAGATGGCTGGATACTCGCCTGCGCCGTGGCCTTTGCCGGCTACGTGTTGCTGGGCGGGCGGACGGCCCGGGAGCCGCACTTGATGGCGATGCTGGTGGTGCAGCTGCTGGGCTGCGCAGGGCTGGCCCGGCTCTCGGGCTGGGGCGCGGGCTACGCGCTGGCCGTGCCCACGGCCGGCGCGTTCTGGCAGGCCGTTGGTTTTACGGCGCTGCTGGCCACGGCCTACGGGTACGGGGTGCAGCACTATGCCCAGCAATACCTGAGCGAAGAAAAAGTGGCCCTCACCCACTTAGGCGAACCCCTTTTCGCGGCCCTCGCGGGGGCCGTGTTGCTGCACGAGGCGCTTACGCCCCGCACGGTACTGGGGGGACTGCTTATTTTCGGGGCGATGGTGCTGGCGGAGGTACAGCTGCGCGGCTGGGGGCGCCGCCCGAAGCCAGCCAAAGCGCCCGTTCCGCCCCTTCCGAATTCTACCCTACCCTCCTTACCGTAACCTGCCCATCATGCCTACTTCCCTTTTCCGCGTGGACTTAGCCACGGCCGCCGACATTCCCGCCCTCTTACCGCTGATGGAGGGACTAGCCGACTTTGAGCACTACCGCGACACCTTCGCCATCACGCCTGAAATACTCTACCAGCAGGGTTTTGCCCAGCAGCCGCCCGATTTCTACTGCCTGGTGGCCCGGCACGTAGAGGGGCAACTGGGGGGAATGCTGGTGTATTACTTCCTTCCCTTTACGGCCAGCGCCAAGCCGACCCTCTTCATCAAAGAGCTATTCGTGGACGAAGCCTATCGAGGCCATCGATTGGGCGAGGAATTAATGCGTGCCGCGGCGCACGCCGCCGTAACGCACGGCTGCGGCGCGATACGCTGGGCCGTGGCGGCCTGGAACGAAGCCGGACGACGCTTCTATGAGCGCTTAGGTGCGCAGGCCAACCCCGTCTGGGTGGACTATAGCCTCAGTGGCGACGCTTTAGTGTCCCTCGCCAATACGCCATCCCGTAGCTAGTTGGCTCTGTGACGGAAAGCCGTGGCCGCTACGCTAGGTAGGTGTTATTCACGAATGCAATGATTCCTTAATGGGATAGCTGCCCGGAGTGCTTAGCGTAATTTTATTCCCCTGCTACTGTAAAAGGGCCCGGTAGGGATGGGAAGGGAGCGACCAGCGGGAGCTGTCCGTCAGGACCGGAGCGCAGCGCAGCCCTGGACAGCCCGGCCATCCGCCCAAATGTCTTCCAACTGCCTTGCTGTGGGCGTCCACTCCTCTAACTAGGAGGTTTTATAAGTACAACCCGATGCTCTTCTGGTCAGAGGCGTTTAGCGTTTTGAGCCAACGGCAATGGGCACTGATGGAGAATGGGCCAGCAGTAGTCCGAGTTGCGAAACCCTGCCTGGTTCACCTAAATAGGATTCTGAATCGAAAGAGGAGGAATTATAAGTCCCTTTTGCTTGACGTGGGGCCAATCTAAGTAGGAGGTTTTATAAGCCAGACGATATGAGTTGTCTGCTTAAGAGGGGTAGTGGCTTGCTAAGTAGGAGGTTTTATAAGCTGAAAGGGTGTTCTCACCTGTTGGGGAGTAGTTTCTGTAGTTCTAAGTAGGAGGTTTTATCAGTCAAAAAGGAGGCAATAAAGCGGTCAGTGAAAAGTGCTCTGGGGCGGAGGCGTAGCATATCTTTGAGTGGCTAGGGGGTATCCAGGAATGTTATATTAGTAAAATAGTAATAAATAGTAGAAAAGTGCAATCACGGTTTGTGCTATTATAAACCCTCCCTTTTTGTTGTTTTTTCGTTCTGGAGCCCCTCTTTTATACTTAAATGCTTTTTTTAGAGGGGCCATCACCAAACTTGTGGTATTTTAAGTATTTAACAGTATTTGTAGGGCGACGTAACAGCTTATTTACCAAATACTTATAGCACATAACTAGGAGGTTTTATAAGCCAACCAGGAGGTTTCATAAGCTTAGCAGGAGGTTTCATAAGCTAAGTAGGAGGTTTTATAAGTTGAAGCAGGAGGTTTTATAAGCTAAGTAGGAGAAATTATTACTTCCCTCCTACTTGGGTTTTTTGGCGTATGTTTGAGACGTCGAACCTTCCCTCGCTGCTATGTCTACCACTGCTGCTGAAACTGTTGCCTCTGTCCAGGTGCGACAACATAACGCCATCACCAACGCACGCTATGAAATGAGCGCTTGCGAGATGGACATTGTCTTTGCCTTGCTCTCCAAACTAAGCAGCAACGATAAGCCCGGCACTATGTACTTGGTACGGGTTCGGGAGCTGGAGCATTTGACTGGACGCCAGTGGAACTACAAGCAACTGCTTGATTCGACTGAGCAGCTCAACAGCCGCATCTACCATATCGAGGATAAGGCCAAAGTGCTACAAATAAGTCTACTGGCTTCGGCCGAGTACTTGAAAGGCAAAGGGGTGATTGAGCTGGAAATCTCGGAGAAGATGCGCCCCTACCTCATCGACCTGAAAAGCAACTTCACTAGCTACCACCTGCAAGCGGCCTTGAGCCTGACGAGCAAATTTGCGAAGCGTATCTACCAGCTGGTTTCGCAATGGAAAGACGTCGGGCACACGAAAACCTACACTCTGGATGAGTTTAAGTACATGCTCAACCTGAAGGACCCGAAAGGAAAAGAGCCGGAACAATACGTGGCGATAGCCAACTTCCAGCGTGATGTGCTGAAGGTGGCCATCAATCAAATAAACGAGCACACCGATTTACGGGTCAGCTACGAGCTGCTGAAGTCGAGCCGTGCATATGACCGGATTAAGTTCTACGTCAACGCACAAGAGCCCAAGCAACTGCTGATACCCTTTGAGTTGCCGGCCGATGATGCCAAAGCCCAAATGGCCAGCAAGCACCTAGAGTCGTTGGGCATTGTCGAGCCCAAATTGGTGCAGGAGATTTTGCAGAGCCCCAAGCATACAGAAGCCCTTTTCGGCTTCATTTACAAGCTCAAAACCGACAAAATCAAGGCCGACAAGAACCCTGGGGGGCTTTTCCTGAAAATGCAAGGGCTTCGCTAAACCAAAGCAAGTTGCACGCTGATGGATGAACAAGTGGGCGCAGCTAAACTTCCACCTCATCTGTCCCTCATTTGACCTATATGAAAAAAAGTATACTCGCAGCTTGGTGCTGCTTGGTGTTCACGTCGTGTAGCAGCAATGGCCCAAGCCAAGAAGAATACCAGCAGTTAAAGAAAGAGAACGAGGTTCTCACGCAACAGCTAGACCAGTGCCAAAACGGCTCGGCTCACTTGCTGGAAGGAGCCCGCATTTTGTTGAAGCGTCGGGACTTCCCGAATGCCTTGTCCACGCTACAGGATTTGCTGCGGCGGCATCCTGATTCGGAAGAAGCCAAAGAAGCGCGGAAACTGGTGGAAACGACTAAAGTAGCGGCCAAAAAAGCTACCGCAGCTGAAGAAGCCAAAGCCGATAAGCTGGCTGTACTCGGGGAGAAAAAGAAAGCGGAGCGCAGCCGAATAGAAGCCAAGTATCTGGCCATTATCAACACCTTTCAGGGGGAGACATTTGATGCGACGGCCTTTCAGGAGCGTATGAAAAGGGAGGGGTTTAAGCAAATTGGCGGCGACTATTCCAACAATTTCGATGGCCGATACAAAGGCCACTCAGTGGTCATCAAATATGGCGGTGCTACAGCTTCATCCAACGGCTGGGTTCAAAACTGGACAGTTACAGTAGAGTAATATATCAATACTATCCTTGTCTTTACTTAAACGCATGGACCCTCAACCACTAAGCTTCACCTACGACCTGCGGGATATGTCCCGGAGCATGAATACGCCTACGGAAGTCAATCTTTGCGACTGGGACCAACTGCAAAAGCTGCACCTCCGAGAGCTACGCCTCGCTGGCACTATAGACCTTTCCACGGCATCGCGATTGATAAACTTCAACGGATGGCTAGCCATAGCCAGCTTTTCGCTAATCGTGGGCAAGCAATTTGTGACCGAGCCAAAGGGATGCCACAAGGTCGAATTAAGCGACGAAAGCACGGTAACTATAACCGCCTCACTGACGTGTAAAAACGACTTCAACGCCTTGGCAATGGAAATGCTCGAACTACTACGCCCCATGCATGAGAGGCAGCAATAGGCAACGTTTTCAGCAATTATCCAATGATATAGCCGAACTTGCACTATGGGAACAAAACGACTCCGCGGCGAAGCCCGCATAGCTGATGCTCAGGGCCAAACTCTGATTCATGATAAGAATGCGCTAGTGGTCCTGAACCGAGACGCAGCCAACAATTTCACTTGGTCAGCCAAAATGGAACAGATGGATATTGGCATTTCCGCTTTTGGACTAAAAGGAGTGACTTATACCCTTCAGTTTCGCAATTCTTACTTGCGCTTCACCGGTACTGTTTCAGTGCCTGGGTTCCGGGGCAATCGCGGCCACGTTACCATTCACGCCGAAGGCCAAGGTGTACCTGCTGGTGTCAACCCGGCTACTGTTTAGCAGCAAATTTCTCTCTCGTTCGCGGCCTCCAATTCAATAAGGGAAACTCTCCTACTTGGAGGGTTTCCCTTATTTGGTTCACAACATCCTGATTTATAGAACGGGTTCTTTAAAATGCGCAGACGCTGGATATGGTCGTTAGTATCCTGGCCGGAAAAAGCCGCTTCCTGGCAATCATGCCCGACGAGCTGCCCCTGCGCCCCACCGACTTTGTGGCCTACTGGTACTGGCAGTTGCCGGCCGGGACGCATTCATTACCCTAGCCGTGAACCTTTTCGCGGGGCGTCATCTTGATACCCATTGGACCAGGCTGAATAAAGTCACCAGGAGCATGCTCCTACCCCTTTAAAACCAAAACAAGTCGTACCGTTCCCGCATGAGACAGCTTAAAATCAGCAAACAGATTACCAACCGCGAAAGCCAGTCCCTGGACAAGTACCTGCAGGAGATTAGCAAAGTGAGCATGGTGTCGATAGACGAGGAAGTAGAGTTGGCCCAGCGCATTCGCGAAGGTGACCAAATGGCCCTCGAAAAGCTGACCAAAGCCAACCTGCGCTTTGTAGTATCGGTGTCCAAGCAGTACCAAAACCAGGGCCTGACCCTGGGCGACCTCATCAACGAAGGCAACCTGGGGCTGATTAAAGCAGCCAAGCGCTTCGATGAGACAAAGGGGTTTAAGTTCATTTCGTATGCCGTATGGTGGATTCGCCAGAGCATCCTGCAGGCCCTGGCCGAGCAGAGCCGCATCGTGCGCCTGCCCCTGAACCGGGTGGGCTCGCTGAATAAAATCAGCCGCTCGTTCTCGGAGTTGGAGCAAAAGTTTGAGCGTGAACCCTCACCCGACGAGATTGCGGAGCTGCTGGAGCTGAGCACTTCCGAGGTGGTGGACACGTTGAAAATCTCGGGCCGCCACGTCTCAATGGATGCGCCCTTCGTGCAGGGTGAGGAAAACCGGCTCCTCGATGTGATGGCGAATAAGGACACGGAAAGTCCCGATGCCGGCTTGCTGAACGACTCCCTGCGCCGGGAGGTCCAGCGCGCGCTCTCGACCCTGACCCTGCGCGAGGCGGACGTCGTCACGCTGCACTTCGGGCTGAATGGTCACGCGGCGCAGACGCTGGAAGAGATTGGTGAGCAGTTCAGCCTGACCCGGGAGCGGGTGCGGCAGATAAAGGAAAAGGCTATTCGCCGCCTCAAGCACACCACGCGCTCGAAGGCATTGAAACCGTACCTGGGCTAGCATCAGCGGTCGTTCTGATGGTTCACTTCAGAAGTAAGGGGTTATAGGGTGTTGTTAAACCCCTGCTGTTGCGTGCGGCCGACGTGTAGGGGTAGCACAAGAGTAGGAACAGAAAATATCGCTAGGCCCATTCGCCAAGCGATGCTTCCTAGGGAGTGAGGGTGCGCAAGGGACGCAGTTGCCCGGCCGCAACGGCTTCGGGCAGCGTAAAATCGTAGCGGCCCAGCATATTCACGTGTTCGTGCAGCAAGGGGTGTTGTTAAACAAATAGGGCAAAACCTCCGACTCAGTTGCGTAACAGCATACTTTTCCCGCTTAGTACGCTATTTGACAGAAGCTTACCCGGAGATGGGGTAAAACGATAGTCTTAACGTTCGTTTTGGCTATTCTCTTCCGATTGTATTAAGGGACTTGTAAAACTATCGACGCTCGCTACTCTTATGGCACATTTGTGCCTTATCAGTAGCATTCAAGCTGTCTGGCTTCCGAGTCGGAGGTTTTGCCCTATTTGTTTAACAACACCTAGCTTTGGAGGGTGGGGGGTGGAGCGATAGGTTTGGGAAGTTGTTGAGGGTTAAAATAGGAAAGCGCGCCAGCCTCAAGCCCACCAACTCTCCGTGGAGACCAGCACCCACGCTAAAAAACGGGCCTTACCAACCAAACGTGGCGACATTACGCACCAAGCACCATGAAGATGATACAGGAACTGTTTTACGTTTACTGGCGCTGCAAAAAGTGCGGAGCCGAGAGCAACAAAGGCACTAGTAATGCTCCTGACCGTGACGGCTGTCCTAAAGCAGGTGGTCGCCACGATTGGGCATCGGTGTAAGTGAAAGTTCACCCAAACCGCCTCAAAAACACCCCGCGAAACGGTTATGCGGGGTGTTTTTAAAGGGTAGCTGATTACCCAAAAAACCCATGCCAACGGTCGACCAGGAAGAATACCAGAGCCATGAGGGCCGGGCGCATCACTTGGCCCGAGCCCAACCGCTCGACTATGCTGCCCTGCTGCGTGATACCCTGGCCCTGGCTAAATGGAAGCTCACCAGCCACGACGTGTACATGGTGCACATAAAGCACATCTACCGGGCCAAAAACCCGGCCGGCGCGTTGCAGCGCAGTGCTTTCGACTTCGACTATTTCCCGAAGCGCGACAGCCTGGTGCTGGTAGCCAACAACCCCACCTACACCGACGGGCCGACCGCGCCATGAGCACCGGCCTGCCCACCCGGCTGCTGGTGGCGCTGCTGCTGGCCGCCCCCGTTGCCCGCGCCCAAACCAGGCCCGCCCCCGCGCCCGCCGGCCCAGCCTGAAAACCTGGCCTTGGTTAAAAGTTTGGTCCAAAGGTTAAGCGGATTGCTTACGATGAACACATTCACCCTTCAAAATAGGGCGCCCACAGGTTAATGAGGCTGGCTTGTTCAGTAAAATGTCCGTATTCTGAAACAGCCGCCCACGCAGTTTTTCCCTACCGATACTTTCTGTTCCTACTCTTGTGCTACCCCGTGTACTGCAACTTCTCGGTAGGTTACCCACGTGTACGCCGAGGACTTATAACAGATATTCATCGCCGCCACCGGCTTTGGTACCGGCGGGGCCAAGGACGATAAGTAACGCGCCCCCGGCTTTGGCAGGGGAGGCGGTTAAAGCCGGATGCCGGCCGCAAGCCCCAGGCCCAGGAGCATCTGCCCATTGGAAAATCCCTCTATGCCCCCGTTGAAAAGGCCCCCGCTTACCGTCACGCGCACGGCGCTGATGGAGGCGGTGGCGCCAAATTCGGCGCCGTGGAAGGTGCGCTCGATGGAATTGAACACGTCCAGCAGCAGCCGCGGCTGGTGTTGAACGTCCCCAAAGAGGTGGCGCAGCGCGTAGCGGGCAAAGAGGCGTATCTGCGGCTGACTGGCCTTACTCGTGTGGTAGCCGTCAAATACGCGGTAGCTCAGCCCGACGCTGGGCGCTAGAATATTGACCGTCGTAGCCGAGTCGCGGGTGCTCCAGTTGGTGGTGGAATAGAGCAGGGTGCCGTCGATGCTGAGTTGGTGTAGTCCGTGGCCATAGGCCGCAAACGGAAGAAAGCTACAGCTTATCAACCCGGAGCTTCCATTTTGCGACAAGCCCCCAGGGGCCAGCAGCGTCTGGGCAAAGTTGCGCGAAATGTCCCGCGACGCGCGTTCTGACTTTGCGGCCCCGGCTTTGACGCCGGATGTCAAGGCGGCACCTTCCCCGAACAGGGTAAACAGCCCCGTGAAGGTGAAGGTGGGGACAAAGACGTTGCGGCGGCCCACCAGGACGGGGAGCTGCTGCTCGGTGCCATCGACTTTGCCGGTGTACGTGTACTTGCGGTAAATCGCCTTCATGCGAACGGCATCCAGCCCGATGGTGCCGGCCTTGGGGCTGGCTTGGCCGTTGCTGCCCGTGAGCTTGTTGAAGTCACCGTCGGCAATGACCTGGGGCAGCCACCAGACTAATTCTTTGTTGGTTTCCCATTCGGGTACCACACTGTCATACGCGGCCAGCAACCGCACATCGGCGGCAATGTCCACCTGCCCGAGGGGCAAGGTCACATCCTTTGTTAAATCTTCTGTGGGCTGGATGAGAATTTTGGGGGATAGGGCCAGGAGGAGCTTTTTGTTCTGGTCCACGGGCAAGAGCCCGCGAACTAAGCTATCGCGCAGCGTTTCGCGGATGTAGGACGTTTGGAATGTGATAACCGGCTGGAGTTGGGCACTGAACCCCTGGCTGGTTTGCCCGAAGGCGCGAGATAGTGAAAGAACGAAAAGGAAGCAGTAGAAAAGGTGTTTCATGGCAAAAGGGACTGAAGGTGAAAATATACAGGCTCTAATGTACCGGCCCCAAACGAAAGCGCCCCGGTCAACTGACCGAGGCGCTTTTGTTTAGTGTTCAGGTGGGCGAGGTTACCGGCTTTGGGCCTGCTTCCTTGCAAGCATCACGCTACCCACCATCGGGGCCAGCTCAGTAGCGCAGCTAAACAAACCCAAGTCGAGCATCGTGGGCTTGGGGCCATATATGAACTGCATTTCCTTGAACAGCTTCCCGGCCTGCTTGTAGTCGGCATCCAACCAATGGGCCATGTCTGCTACGGTCACGAGTTGGCCAGCCAACAGAAATTCTATGTTCGGACTCAGTTCTGCGAAGGGTTCCGGCTCGGGCTGCAGCCGTAGGCTTAAGTAAACCGTAGCCTCGTGCTCGGGCCAGGGTTCTGTGGTTACCCACGTATCCGCGGCCTCCGTGCCGTAGCCCTTCACCCTGGCGGCGGTGTAGGTTCCGGGGGCCGCGGTGCTGCCGGCCTGGCGGGTGGCTTCGGCCACAAGCTGCGGGCTGGTAAGGAAGTCATAGCCGGATGGGAACTGGTACGGCAAGCGGTGCTGGGCACTCAGGCGCAACTCGCCCAGCAGGTTGCGGCAAGCGCCCTGCATCCAAACGGCCTGCACCTGGCCGTTAATGCTCGAGAACTCCCGGATAGGTGCGGCCGTGTCGGCATTGCGGGTACTCATGTGGACGTAGGCACCGACGCGAAAGCCCTTCGCTGCGGCCTTAGCGCTGATTTCTTGGGGGGTTGGATAAGCCATAACAAAAGGGGGAAATGATAAGCAGGTTTTGCAATAGGAAAACGATGGTCCTAGGCGGCTGCCTGCACCTGCGCGGCCGTGGTGTTGGCCTCGCTCATGGGGTGGCGGGTGCCCCTGGCTCCTCCGTAGAAGTAGTACCAGGCCGTTTTGCCGTAGTTCAGCCGGTCTTTATAGAGCGCCAGGCCGCTTACCGTGTGGGTCGTGTGGGGGCTGAAAAAATGCACCTGGTGGCCTACCAAAAACTTAGGGGCCGGGCGCTCCTGGCGGTGACTCACGTAGGCGAGTTGGCCCACGATGCCGGCGCTGCCCCGAAACCGTACCTCGTCGAGCGGCCCGGCTTCGGCCCGCTGCTTCAGGTACTCTACTTCGCGCACCTGGTCAGCCAGGCCGACGGCTGCCGCGACCAGGGCAATGGCCTGCTCGGCGGTGTCGGCAAAGTATATCCGGTCGCCCTCTCCTGGAAGCAGCACCTCAAAATTGCCGCTTAGCACCTGCTGGGTGTGGGGGTTTACAAAGGTGAAGCCTGGCCACGTCGGGACGCTTAGCAGCTCAAACTTGCCCGCGTCGTCGCGGTGCCGCTTATCGACTTCAAGACTGAACTCGTGGCCGTTCCAAAAAATGGAGGTTACCAAGCCCTGCACGTTGGCGTAGCGAGTGCTGCGGACGGTGGCCCCGATGATGATGCGACCGGCGCTGGTTTCAATGGCGGTGAGGTTGGGTAGCATGATAAAGAGGTTTTGCAATTGTAAAATGATGGGGCTAGGCAGCCTGCTGGTAGTAGGGCTCCTGCACCCCGGCTCGGAATGATGCGGGGCTCAGGGCGGCGCGTACTGCCTCGGCGCGAGTGGCCGCGTTGCCTGTCTGTGTCCTGGCGGCGGGGCCTTGGCCCTGGCGCAACTCCCACACCCACCGGCTGCCCTGCTGGTGGACGTGGACACGAAAAACCGGGAGCATCCCTTAGTCGCGCTGTTCGTCGGCCGGGTGCTCGGGGTACTCGCTGCTGTCATGGTTGTCGTCGGCCAGCTCGTCGCCCTGGGGCGGGTACTCCGGAATCCAGTCGTCCGCCTGCTCTGGCCCGTCCTGGCTGTGTAGCTGCTCGGCACTGGCCAGCGCCTGCTTAGCCTGCTGGGTGCGCTGCATGGCCAGCTCGACCATCTGCAAGGCATCCTGGCAATGCTGCTGCTGCTTCTCCTGGTCGTGCGGGTACGCCTGCTTGGCCTCGCGCTGCTTCGCCCGATAATAGCGGCGGTCCTCGTCCTCGCGGGCTACGCAGATGTTGTAGTGCTCCTGGGCCTTGCCTATGGGGTCCGCTACCGGCTCAATCTCCACTACTTCGGGCACCTGGGGGGCGGCAGCTGGGCCGGGCGTGTAGGGCTCAAGCTCCCGGCCGAAAAAGTGCCCCAGCGTAACGCCGTGCTTCCGTAGGTGCTCAGGCATCGTGTCGGGTTGGCAAAGCACCCCTAGCCAGCCCTCGGCGTGAAAATACGCCTTTACTTCGGCCGGGCCGATGCCATTCATGTAGATGTGAACGCGGGCACCGATGGCGGGCACCTCGCCCTTGCCCGACCATTTGAGGCCGGCCGGTAAACCGGCGCGGGTGGGGAATCCTACCCACTGCGGGCACTGCTCGGGGTCGCCTACCCAATCCAGGGGGATAATTTGGGGCTGCTTGGGGGCGGGGGCTGGGGTTATCATAGCGAAGGGAAAAAGGAAGTGGTGAGAAGATGGGCCGGGGGCTAGGCGGCAAGGGTCAACTGGCTGCCGAATACCACTCCGGCGCGGGGGGTGATGCGCTTCCTGCGGCTGGCGGTCTTGGCGTGGTGGGTGGTTTCGGTGACTAGGCCCAAAAAGCCAGCAGCGTGGGTGTAGCCCTTCACCTCGGCCCGCTCCTGGTGTCCGTCGCGGTTCACCGTTACCGTAGCTCCGATGGCGGGCACCGGGGCTTGATTCGACCAATGCAGGCCACCGGGCAGCATGGTTAAGCGGGGCGCGGGCTCAAACTCGGGCGTGGGGTTCGTCAGCTGCTCAAGGGCATCCTGGCGGGCCTGCCAAGCTTCCTCGCGGGCCTGGGCCTTGGCGGCACTGGCGGCACGAATAACGGCCAAACGGGCGGCGGGAATGCGACGGGCGGGGCGAAAGGTTTGGGCGGTTTTCATAAGATATAAGCTGCTGGTGTGGGGCGAAAAAGAGGTTAGAACCAAGGGTTAGCTTCCCACTGTGCGACTGCGGCGGCGCTGGCTGGGGTCACGGTCTGGTTGGCTTCGTCGGCTGGGTCGTAACGGTCAGCGGCGACTTCTCCGGGGGCTAAATCAAAAGCTTCGTTAAGCATGGCTAAATGACTGTTTCTTTGTTCGTTGCTTATAATATATTAAACGAAAAGCGGCCCCTTTAAGTTGCCTTTTTAGCAATAGTAATCCTATTATTTTAGCAATAATTGGCACAGTGTTGGTATTTTCCCCTCTTGTTAATATTGAGGCTCTATATGCATAAAAAAGCCCTTCCTGTAGCGGGAGAGGGATTTTCATTTTGTCGCGGCCCTGGGCCGGCCGGGTGGTTCCGGCCGGCCTGTTGGCCCCTCCCCTACTCGCTGTCGGCCTCGCTGGCTTCGTAGCTGGGCACAATACCTAGAATGTGGTTAAGGGCTTTCTGTGCTTGGCTGGCGGCCGATATAATCAACGTCTTATCGTTGCGTAGGGCCTGCAACCAGCTTTCTATATAGGCGGCGGTGTTATTCTCGGTCACGCTCAGGTCGAGTCCTGCGGTGTTGCTCAGGAATGCGGCTCCCAATTCGGCCACCAGTTCTTCCTTGGCATAGGTCGGGCTACCAAAAGAAGCTTTTTCGGTCAGCGTCGCCCGGTCGAGGCGCTTGCTGTGGCCGGTGCTGTGGACCAGCTCGTGAAAGGTGGTAAGGTAATAATCCTCGGCTGTGTGAAAGGTGCTGGCCTCGGGCATCGTCACGGTGTCGGTGCTCGTGCGGTAGTACGCTTCGCTGCCTTTATGCTGAATGCGGGGGCCACCGGCATATCCGGCAATTATCTGCTCTGCGGCCTGCTGGGGAGTGTGCTCCCTGCTGGGCAGTTCGGGGAAGTTCCATGCTACTCCGTCAATCTGCGCGACATTAAAGACGGTGGAATACTGCAGGAAAGCTACTTTCTTCTCCTTGCCTTTGGCGTCTTCTTTCTTGCTCACCTTCCAGAAAACGACGGGCATGCCCTTCTCACCTCGGCGCACCTGCCCGCCTAATTCCTGGGCCTGCTTATAGGTCAGGTAGTACGGCTGCTCGTAGTCTAGCATTCCAAGCAAAAGGGCATTAACGCCGGTATATACGTGCTTGCTGCGGTAGTTTCTCGGCGCGCCGTGGGCCGCGTTCCACGGCTTTTTCCACGGCGTAACACCGTTTTCCAGGGCCAAAATAATGCGGTTCGTGATAATCTCCTGAACGTCGGTGCGGGGGGCGAAGGTGGTTGCAGCTTTCATGTCGAAGGGATTAAGGGGTGAGGTTGCGGGTTAATAGTTGTACTCAGGATGGGCAGGCGGCCCGGGCTGCTCCTGCTCTGCTTTCAGCTTTGCATCTTCCCATGCTTCGCTTTCGGCAATGGCCAGGGCTTTCCACTTCATCAGTTGGGCCGCGTCGGTGCTAGTGCTAATCAGGACCTCGGCTTTCTGGCGGCGCTCCTTGGTAAATGCGGGGTGGTTCAGGACTTGCCGAAGGTTGCGGCGGGCCGATGACACCATGAGCATATATCCGGAAGAAAGAACGGGGGCGGCGACGGTCGTTTCCATGAATAATAGCCTGTTTGTTTGCTTGTTACTTATAGTATTTAAACGCAAAAGCCTTGCTTAATGTTGCCTTTTAAGCAATAATAATCTTATTATTTTGGCAATAAATTGGCATGCTTTTGGTATTTTTCCCTCTTGTTCTCCTTTGCAATTGATGATAGGTAGCACCCGGCCAGGGTCGAGTAGCTATTTACCTGCTGCTGCTACCACCCCGGGGCATAAGCAATACTGCAGGCGCGTAGCGCGGCGTAGCACCAGCAGTATTGCAGGGCGGTTATTCCTTTGGTTCGCGGTAGGGATGGGAAGGGAGCGACCAGCGGGAGCTGTCCGTCAGGACCGGAGCGCAGCGCAGCCCTGGACAGCCCGGCCATCCGCCCATTTAATAGGTCTTGGGGTAGCCTGACGGTTGGAACGCACCACAATAAATAGCGCATTTGTTCACTAAAAACAGTGTTTTTGATACCGCCATAGCACTATCATGTGGAAACAACCCTTTCCCAAGGAGAATTTTAAAAATTATTTCGTACATTTGGGTCATTAATCCTTCGCACGCCACTGATTCAAGCGCATCTGCGAAGCTATTTTTACCGACATCACGGCGCCTCTGGCTTAATTGCTAGGGGCGTTGCTGTTTCTTAACGTTTGACAACTGCCGCCTCTCGCTGCATGAACTACTACACGAAGCAGCCACAAACAAGCGCGGCGCTCATCCAGCTACTCCTGAGCCGGGGCCTGCTGATTCCGGACCATGCCCGGGCCATTAAGTACTTGGAGAGCATCGGGTACTACCGCCTTAGCGGCTACATGTACCCCTTGCAGGTGCCCGGCAAGTTGCACCACTTTGTGGCAGGCATAAGCTTCGATGATGTTGTGTCCATGTACAAATTCGATAAGCGACTGCGTGCTATCGTTATGGAGTATATGGAACGCATTGAAGTAGCCTTGCGAGCCAAATTGACTAACTCTTATAGCGCGGTCCACGGCTTCTTTTGGTACGCCGATGCTTCCTTATTCAGCGATAAATCGACGGCAGCCGCTATCCTCTATGGCATTCAGGAAGACTTTAAGCTACCCAAAGACCAGTTTCTGAGGGCGTTTAAAAACAATTACCCTGGGGAGCCGCTTCCGCCGTCGCAGATGGCGTTAGAAACTTTGTCGCTGGGTGAGCTGGCCCGCTTGTACAAGGCGCTCACCACCGACCCGATAAAATTGCAAATCGCCTCGGATTTCCGCGTAGCTGCTTCCTCGCTGGAGACTTGGTTTGTTTGGTTAACCAATGTGCGCAATGTGTGCGCGCACCACTCCCGACTCTGGAACCGAAACATGTCCGCGTTGCGCCCGCACATGCCTTCGCGCAAGGCCTACAAGTTCGCGGTGCCCATGCCCGATGATGCCAACACGAATATGTACGGCGTCGTGGCGCTCATGCACCGGCTGCTGAAGTCCTTCAATCCGAACAACACTTTTGCCCGCCAGGTCGAGGCATTGATTCAGCTCCATGGGGTGGACGCGACGCTTATGGGATTCCCGCCAGCTTGGCAAACCGCTGCGGTTTGGCATCACGAATAAGGTAAAACGGTGATGCAAAACACGGACATTTTGTGAGGCACTGGCCTGGTAAAACCTGTATCTATTAGCAATTCTAAGTAGTAACTTGGGCTTCTCATTAACCCATTCCTACACATGGAACCCCAAAATCCCAACCAAGACAATCGCTTCAGCGGAACTATTAATGGCGGGTCTGCCTCTACGCGTGACGAAGACTTCAGCGGTACCATCGACGGTGGCAACGCTTCCACTCGTGACGAGGATTTCGCAGGCACCATCAACGGTGGTAACGCTGCTACTCGTGACGAGGATTTCGCCGAAACCGTTGATGGTGGCAGCACTTCTACCACCGACGAAGAATTCACAGAAACCATCGATGGCGGCAACGCCTCAACCACCGACGAAGAGTTCACAGAAACATTGGACGGTGGCGGAGCAGCCAGTTAGCCTAGTTGCCATTGCTGATGGGAGCCTTTACGCTAGTTGCCAGACTATCCGTAAAGGCTCCTTTCTAGGGGTAGCGCGAGAACAGGAACAGAAAACACCGCTAATGCATTTCGGCTAGGTGCTCTTCCCTGTTTGTCGGGCTGCACAGCGGATGAAGCTCCCAAACTACAATGCGGTCAGGCAGGGTGAAATCCTAGCGGTCCAGCATGTTAAGGTTCTCGTGCACCAAGCGAGAGAGACGCGCTGCAAATAGCGCGCATTCTACAGCACCCTCACATTGACGGCCTACATTTGCGCGACCACCTTATCCGCCTATCTGATGCGCCGTTTCCTGTTGACCGGATGTATTCACATCCTCGCCCTGAGCCAAGCTCATCTGGCTTCTGCACAATCCCCTCAGCAAAAGTTGCAGCAGAACGTGGCCAGTATTTACTTCAAAAAGGGTCTTAAATGGGCCTCAGCAACAGCGTTTATCTTAGACAACGGCGTCCTAGTGACTTGTGCGCATAATCTTCGCTGGTTAGGCGGGAATGTGACAAGATTGGAAATAACCTTGCGTGACTCTGTGCCGGGTGCCAAGGTCGAACGCCTGAACCTGCCGGCAGACTACATCAACCGCAACACGGTAACAAACGCCGACTTTATTTACCTGCAGGGCCGGCGTCACCGAAATGCCCGGGCGAAGTACGATTATGCATTCATCAAATTGAGTGATGCGATGATGCAGCCCTTGCGTGCAGGCTTAACGGCAGTCACGGTAGCCGATAAACTGCCCGTGTTAACCGATACCCTGTACTCGCTGGGCTACCCAATGGGGATACTCACCTATCAGGCCTTTGGCCCGGGCAAGTGGGCCTTGGCACAGGAGCGAGTTGAGGCACCGACTGCCCCACCCACCCGGGTGTGGTATAGCACAGCGAAATCAAAGGTTGGTGCAAGCGGTAGCCCGCTCTTTCAAGTCCAGGGTGGGGTCATTACCCTAGTTGGAGTCCACACCGATGGGGCGGAGGAGAAACCATATTCGCCAGGGGATGAGACCACCGGTGTGGCCAGTTGGAGTAAGTTCTACGAGGCGTATAAGGCGGCCTTGCTAAAAACAGGGCAATAAGGTTAAGCGTATTCCTACCTGTTCCACTGCTTGCTTTTACATATCAAAGCTTAGGACCGCGCCTCCGTGCTTCCTGGGCAGGCGGCTCGGGTTTATGCTGCACCGAGCCCAGCTCTCGCTTTACCACCTGCTGCATCTGGCTCTCCTTCAGGTCCTGGTTCCAATCCTTGCCCCGCGACTTGACGATTTCAATCTTATGGTCGAAAGTCAGACTCTGCGTCATGCCCTGATTGAAGGCCCCCAACGCCTCGCGGTTCATGGGAACGTGGAACTGGTAGGTATGAGGTCCTAGCTTGGTCGAGCTAATCAGCTCGTCGCGCAGGGTCTGACTGACGGCTTGCGTGTTCGTTTCGCCGCTCTGCTGGCCGTACTGGCGGGCGGTCTGGTCATTGTACGCCTTGAGGTGATTCGTCAGCGCCTGCACCCCGGCCGGGTTGATGGCCGTGACTTCGACGGTTAGCAGATGCTTATGCTCCCGAACAACTTTCATCGGATTTTGCTCACTTGCAAAGCCCGCGAGTAGGCGCGTGTCGTAGTGGTGGCCCTGGGTATCGTTATCAAAAGCGGCCTTGACTGTACAGATGCGTTCCTCGTTGAGCAAGCGCTTCATCTCAAAAATCTTGTTTTGAGTAAGTACGCCGGCTGTGGACGCATACAGGGCCTTTTCGCCAGGGTGCATCTGCGCGTAGGAAAGCGCATCGAGTGCCGATTCTGCCACTACCATGTGAGCAGCAGGCCGGCCCTCGGGTAGCTTACTTAGCCACAAAGAGCGGGAAAACTCGCTTTCCGGGGCCTGGCCCTTATAGCCCTCCCCTTTTAGCTCCAGGCCCACTACGCGCCCTTCATGGTATGCTGGGAAGGCAGTATTCACAAAAGTCTTGGCCGGCATCCCCTCCTTCTGCACGGTATGGAACTGGTTAAGGATGCGGCCAGCGAACTGCGGGGTTTCTATCGTGCTTTTGGTAATACCCCGGCTTTCCAGGTAGGTGGTATTTTCCAGCGGCCGGCAGTCCTTGGTGTAGATGCTTTGGAACTTCTCACCGGGCGCAGTCTCGCTGATGGGAGGCAATTCCAGCTTAGGACGCTGGTCCTCGGGCAAGTTCAGGTAAGCCCGGAAGTGGTCGTTCACGGTTTGCCACACGTTGCGACCCGGCTGCTGCTCGATGCCGACGATGCGGCCGGAGTTCACCCGGTTTTTCATCCAGTCGATGACGCTTCCCTTGTCGCGGTCGTCGTGGCTGTTGAAGTACATCCAATCGTTCCCGCGCCCCTTGAACACGACGAGCGTATCATCTCCCTCGAAAACATGCCACTTGCCTTTGCCTAAGTCCTCCCCTTTTTTAAGGTTGTAGCCGAAGTGGGTCAGCAGTTCGGGGAGTTCTACTTGCTCCTTTATCTTCTGGAAAGTCAGGGCGTGGTCCATGCAGGGGTCGTTAGGTGGGGAGGGTAAGTTAAAATGATAGAAGCCCGAAAAAGGATTTCCGGGCTTCTACGAGGTTCAAACGGCCTGCCGGGGCCGGCTCATTAGAGGCGCGGGGCGCGCTTCGTTAATTTCGGCGCTTCCACCTTGGCCGTTTCCACGGCAACCGCTGGGCGGGCCCCCTTCGCCGTCTGCTCGACGCGGGGAGCTTGGCGCTGCTGCAACTCATGCGCGGCGGGCCGAATCTCGATACACGCTTTTGCTGCGTTTACCTGCACGGTCCCATCAAACTTTCTACCACCGTCGCCACTGGCCATGTTGGCCAGGTCAACCGCTTTGCCTTCCTTCAGGTCGTGGCTCTGTTCAGGAGTCAGCTTTACGCCGGCGATGGTTTCGTGCAAAGTAACCTTGTTCTCCGGCAGAATGACAACTTTGTTCATGGACTTATCCACCGCTACATAGCCGTTGTACTCTTGGCCTTTCTCGTCTTTGAGGCCGCGAATGAGGCCGGCGTTCCCTTCCGTTTCGAGCTTCTGGCGCTGCTCCGGCGTGAAGGGCTGGCCGCCAATCTCGTTCGGTATCACGAGCTTTTCCTGGGGCAGTTCCAGTTTGAGGGTGGCCGTACCATCGGCCTCACGGTGCAGCACCATCTTGCCCTCAAACTTCACGGCTTCCTCCCCGTCCTTGCCGGCAACCTGCATGGGCAGCAAGTCGGTTTTCTGGCCATTCAGCAGCTTTTGCAGCTGGCCGTTCTGCTTAAGGTCAGCGGCGCTCAGGCCAAGCGAAGCCAGTACTTTTTGCGGCACGTCGGATGCCTGAAACTGTGCCGGGGCTTTGGCCGGGGTCAGTTGCTCGGGAGCAGCTTCGGCACCTGGTACTGCAGCTGACGCGGCGGCCACTGCCGGCGCTCCGGGGCCGGGGAGCACTTGGCCCTGGGGGGCCTGCTTAACCTGCTCGTCGCCCTGGTCCAGCTGCGCGGAGCCAGCTCTTTTCAATAAGCGAGCCTGCAACTCCTGACGGGTCTTATCATAGTCAACTTCCAGAGTCTGGCGGGTTTTGGGGTTCCCGGTCAAGTGCTGATAGAAGTTCTTTAGAAAGGCAGATGCGGGGTTGCCGCTGGTGTCGATATCAAAGATGCTTTTCCCTTCCTTCAGCACCTGCTCCTTGGTCTTGCCCTGCTGCTCGGCCAACTGCTCTACGCGCTTCTCTCCGGCGCTCTGCTGCACCTGCTCCGGCACAGTGAGTGCCGTTTTCGGCACGTCGGCCAGGTTGGCGCTCAGCGCGTCCCACTGCTTCGCACCAAAGGCTTCTTTTACCTGCTTGCTGCGCGTAGGTTCGTAGTCGTCGTCGTAGCCGACTTCCTGACGACGAGCGGCGGCCTGTGCTGGCTTTTCAACCACTTCCAGGCCGTTGCCCACCTGTTTGAAACCTTGCAAAATCCCTTCGAGCTGGGCCAGCTTGTTGGATTCCGGGTCATAACTCACGCCGAAGCTGCCGGTCAGCTTCCCATCTTCCCCACGTTCCATCTTCATAGCGCCGACGGCAACTCCGGCATCTTTTAGTTGGTCGAGGTAAGCGCGCATTTCCATCAGCGGGGCAACTTCGTCGCCTTTCTGCTTCCACTGAATTTGCACCTCCCCTACCGGGTCTACCGTGGGTGCGTCTGTGGCTCCTGGGACTGCTGCGGCAATGGATGTGAGCTGCTGCTCGGCGGCGGGCTGCTGGTCCGCAGTGCTCTCACTAGGTAGCGCCTGGCTCTTGTCGCGCAGCTCGTCAGCGTAAGCGGCCTTTCCGGCGTCCGGTCCTTGTTCGGCTTGGTTGGCTACCATGTCCAAATCCGCGGCAGCTTCGGTGCGAGTAGCGCCTGGGGTGCTGGTAACCTCCCTGGCTAGTCCTTCAGTCTCGACCGCCTGCGCGGCCTGCTCGCGGGCCTGGGGCGCTGCCTCACCAAATACGTTCAGTGCTGGCACCGGCGTGTCACTGAACCTGAGCTTGCCCATGTCGATGATTTTCCAGTTGCCCTCAATCAACTCAACCATCGTCGGCTTGTCTACCTTGATAAACTCCTGGCCGGGTTTGGGCAGTCCGTTTATCTGATAAGCCGGAGCCAGCACGTCGTTGAAGCTGGCAGCCAGCTTTCCATCGGCACCGGGGGCCGGGAGAAGCGCGGCCTGGTTGGGATTGTCGGGGTTGATTTGAAGCTGATACAAGGAATAGTGCTCGGCCTGGTCGGTTACGTCCTGACCGCTGATGTTGCCGTTGCTGGTAGGCACCGAACTCACGTAGCGAATGCTAAGCGACGTAGGGGCCGGCGTCGGATTTTCTGCTTGTTCTGCCATTAAGAAAGGAATTTGGTGGGAGGATTTTCCAATAAAAAAGGCAGGAGCCTGCTCGGCCCCTACCTACGGATTTACTCCATTATTGAAAATGGGTTACCTTATTGACCTCACCAATTAAGCTTGCCATTTAGCAGCAGTGCCCGCAACTCGGCTAGCTCCCGAATGTGCACCTCGTTGTACTGGTCGAGCTTCTTGAGCAGCTCAGCCCGAACACACGCCCCGGCATCCTGGGTCGCCTCCGTAAGCTGAAGCTTACTGACAAGGCTGTTATTCTCGCTCAGTATCCAGTTCAGGTTATAGCCCTCCTTTTCATAGAGGGCCATCACTTTCAGCCAGTTCTCAATCTGCCCGCCCTTGCCGTTTTCCATCCGATGAATGATGTTTTGGGTTAGGCCGGTCCGTTGAGCTACCCGCGCCTGGCTCCAGGCGTGTTCCCCCTGGAACCGGCCTAGCTCCTCCCGGATTGCGACCAGTCGCTTACCGACCCGCGCCGTCATAGGGTGCTCCGTAGGGCCACTGGTCTTATCCTTTGTCATTGTTATTCGTTCTTTTTCTTGATGAGGTGCTGCAAGTTCGGGTCATTCCCAATCCTGATTAGCTCCCGCTGGCAAAGCTCCTTCACATCGGTTTTAATCCGATTAAAGTTAGCCTTTATCATTTCTTCGGCTTCATCCTCCCCGGTGGCCGGGTTAATGAAGCTGGTAATGTCCGGGATGGGCTGGTAGTTTTTGGCCTCGGCCGTCACGGCTTTCACGTCCACCTGAATCTTGGCGTGAAATACCTTCTGGTCGATTTCCTCCCCGAAGTTATCCGCTACGGCGCCCACGAAATTACCTTGGGTCAGGTTGGCAATGGTGCTGGGCGGAATCATGCTGTCCATCTGCGTGGATAAGCTGGTGCTTGTCTCGCGCATGTTGATGCTCAGGCTCTGGCGCTGCTGCAGGATTTTGCCGAACCGTTCGCTCAGCCACTTGCCACTATTACCGGACACCTGGCCACTGAAAACGTTGCCTACCGTGTTCTTAATTACTTCGGCCTCCTTCTGGCCGTAGTCGCGCTCAAGCTGGGAGAAGTCCTGAAAGCCCAGGCAGGTACTCACCTTGTTACTACGAGCCGTAGCAATGAGATTGTCGAGACCTTTGAAGTAGATGGTTGGCAGCTCGTCAATGATGATGGAGGATTTGCGCATGCCCTTCTTGTTGACCAGCTTCACGAGGCGGGCATTGTAGAGCCCCAACGCGGCCCCATAGATGGCCTGCCGCTCGGGGTTGTTACCTACACAAAGCACCTTGGGTTCCTCGTTGCTGTTGATGTCGAGCGTGAAATCATTGCCCGACATAACCCAATACAGCTGCGGGCTGGCCAGTCGGCCTAGTGGAATCCGGGCGCTGGCAATCTGGCCTTCCAGCTGCTCAATCGCGTCCTTCTGGAACGCCGACACGAAGGGCTTGACCAGGTTTTCAATCTCGGGGTATGAAGCCAGCACCGGGAAAATCTCCTCGTAGTCGCGGCTCAGGAACTCAATCACGTGGGGGAAGGTGCAGTACTTGCCCTTCTCAAACAGGCGCAGAAACCAGATGATAGCGGCCACAAAGTTTATCGGGCTCTCCACAAAGAAGTCCCCCTGCTTGCTTATCCAGCTTTTGTTAAGGTTGAGCATGATGGTCGAGGCGCTTTCGTAGGCGTCTACAATGTCCGTCATCATCTCCGGCAGCAGCGGATTGCAGCGGTGGCTTTTGCGCGGGTTATCGAAATTGATAACGTAGAAGCCCACCGGCTTATCGAACTTGTCCTGGTGCTTCAGTAGCTCATTGTAGCAGATGCGGCTCAGGTCGTCAAACTTGTAGTCGTAGATGTACATGCAGAAGCCCTTAGCCAGGTGCTGGCGGATGAACTCGTTGATGACCGCGAAGCTCTTGCCGCTGCCCGGGGTGCCGAGCACCATCGTGGCCCGGAAGGGATTTACCACGTTTAGCCAGCCCTTATGCATCTTTCCGCGCAGCTGGTAAGTGGTGCGCAGGTTCACCGAGTACTCATTTTCCATCAGGCGTTCCTCCTGCGGGAAGCTCTCGTTGTCCTTATTGAAAATGTCTTTCATCAGGTTGTTATTAAACAACCGGCTCAGCCAGGCCCCAGCGCTCAACAGCAGCAGAAACCCGCCGCTGACGGCCGCCACGTAGATGATGGTAGCCAGCCCTGGGCTCATGCTCATAGAGCGTACCACATCGGACCCAAACAGCAGCGCAACGCCTATCACGGCATAGCCTAGAATCGTCTTGCCTTGCAGCTTTTCATCAGCACGCCCCTTGGTGCCAAGGCAGCTCAGCAGCAGAAAGACCGCTGCCATTGCCTTGCTTATCCAGCTAGCCTTGAACAGAAAGGTGTTCCGGGTGAAGTTGCCCATTATCGTCTCAATGACTTTATGGCTCCATCCCATAGACTTGAAGTAGCCGAAACAGAAGTAGTAGATGTTCACAACCAGGAGCGCAATGGCGAGTAGGCGCATGAACTCCATTATCTTCTTTAGTCCTTTTTCATCTTCCATTGCTGGGTAATGGGTGTAGGTTGATAGGTAGAAAAATACAGTTTAGAGGCGTGGGCCCCGTTTTTTCGGTTCTGGGATGGGCTGCCTGGGCACGGGGGCTACTTGCTGCTGCACCTGGGCCGGGGTTGGAGCGGCTTGGAATGCCTCGCGCAGCTCGGCCCCTTTAAAGCCGACTTCCTGGCCCTTTACGGCTACTCCGTTCAGTTCAAAGCTCACCCCGCGTAGTACTCCCCCTTTGTCGTGGGTGTAGCGTACGGCTATCTGCTGCCGCCGGAGCTGTTCCTGGAACCACGACTCCCCTCCCCTACCCTGCTCAGTCAACAGGCGCTGCACGGCCTCCCGGATGGCCTCCCGCGCTAACTCCTTACTCGGGTCCACGTCCTTGATGCTCTGCCGGCGCTCCGGTAGCGGCTGCATCCCGAGTTCTTCGCTTATCTGCTTCGTGATAGCTGGCTGCCGGTAGAAGTTGTTGCTCGTGCGCAGGGCGGGGCCTCCATCGAGGGGAACCCGGTTCAGGTAGATGTGGACGTGGGCATGCTGCTTATCCTTGTGCTCATAAACGACTACCTGGTGCCGCGCCACGGGAGCGCCCATCAGCTCACAATACCGCTTCACGGCCGCAACCTTTTGCGCTTCGGTTACCACCTCTCCTGCCTTCCATGAGAGCACGGTATGCCACACTGGTTTCTGTATGCGCCTGCTCTCGGAAGCTACGCTTTGCATCTGCTGGGCCATGAGCTGCGGTGTGGCTCCCACCAGGTTTGAAATGTATAAGGGCTGTACTTCACCCGGCTCTTTTGCTTTGCCTTTTCGCAAGCCGGCACCGTAGGTCAGGGCTCCTTCAAAGTCGCTGCCAGTAACTGTCTTTGCTATCATGCCAGGAAGCCAAGGATTGTAGACAGGGCCTGCTTTAGCTGGGCTTCGTGGCTGTGAAACGGCTTGCCGGAATGAGCCATCCGGGCAATCTGATTTAGGTTGTTTCCAATCCCGACAAGCTGACGCCTTACTTCCAATGGAAGCTTCTCTCTTATCTCGGTGCCCTGGCCCAAGTCCCGCAGGTATGCGGATACGCTTTTGTATCCGGCCTGACCAGCCTTCAATTCAATAGCCTTTTTCTCATCCTCCGAAACGCGAACGGGTATCATCTTGTCGCGGGCGGGTTCCTTTGCTTCGGTCGCGTTATCGACAGTCATTCTCTGTTTTGTAGACTAGTTGAGCCTAAGTACGGCAAATTCAGTTTTAAGGCTACTTTTTAGGTCGTCTGCTTTAGCAAGCCAAGCCAAGTGAGCCTGCGAACCTGGCGGTGCCATTGTATGATGCAAACGAAGTTTGTATATACAATGGCATGGCTTGCTGGACGAAAGAACGAGCTAAAAGAACGGGGGCGTTGAACGATTCCAGAACGAGGCTAGGACTAAGCTAGAATGAGGCTTTGACGCTTTGATACTTTGAGGCTATGAGGCTCATCCACCAATCTCAATTAGGCTTCTGATTAGGAGGGAAGGGCTATGCTACTTGGATGAAAGGTGAGTGCTATAGGCAGTGGTTTTTTGAGGCTGTGAGGCTATGATACTTTGAGGCTATGACGCTGTGATAACGCGAGGCTTTGAGGCTGAATCTACACTGGTTGATACCCGTACTAAAAACCACGAGCCACACTTGATACTTTGAGGCCTTGAGGCGAATGAGCTTTGGGGTTTTGGCTATTTGAGGCCGCGGTACTTTGAGGCTTAGAGGCTGTGATGTTTTGAGGCCCTGAGCCTATGACCCAAAGATTTTTTGAGTCTATGATACTTTGAGGCTAAGAGGCTGTGATAACGAGAGGCTATGAGGCCTTGATATTATGGGGCGCAACCTCAAAGTTTCTTTGAGGCTATGAGGCTTTGAGGTTTCGTAGTTCCGTCTATCTTTGTTTATCCCCTAACTAAAAAACTGACCCATGAGCGAACCAATAGTAATTGCCTTTGCCACCCAAAAAGGGGGTGCGGGCAAGTCCACCATCGGCGTACACGTTGCCTCAGCCCTGGCCTATGTCTATGGCTACAAGGTGGCTGTTTTGGACTGTGACTATCCCCAAAACACTGTCCAGGTATACCGCAACAACGAGTTACAGAAAATCAAGACGGACGAGTCGTTCAGTAACCGACTGCTCAATCAGGGAATCACTCCCTACCCGGTCAGCATATCGAGCGTGGAAAAGGCGGTAGATTCCATTGAGGCCCTGGAAAAGCAGGGCTTCGATTTCATTTTGGTAGATACACCTGGTACTATCAACATCACCGGCCTGCCCGAATTGCTTCGCATGGTGCAGTACATTTTCCTGCCGATGGAAGCCGACCAAGGCACCGTAGCATCTACGGTGGGCTACATGCAGGTTTTGGCGAGCTTCCTAAAGTCAGCTCAACCAGACCCCGACGAATCCAACCTACTCGGGTACTACGCCTTCTGGAATCGCTATGTAAAAGCGGAGAAAAAAGCCACTTACGACAACATAGAGAGCTTTTTCAAGGAAAAGGGCTTGCCCTTGCTGCAAAGCCGGGTAGAACTGCTGATTGGCTACAAAGAGAAGCGTTCGACGCTCTTCGCGCTTCCTGAGCGTGAACTGGAAAAGCTGGGTCTGGGCAAGCTGATAATGGAAATCCTCTATATCGTCCTGGGGCCTGGTAAAACAACACCCTCCGGCAAAGCCATTGAGATGCCGGCTATCAATGCAGTCGAGGCCGCGGCTTCGGATGATTCGCTTTAACACCTAGTGCACGCACACCCTCTAAAAGCCCTACAGACCCATGGCCAAACCTAAACCAAAAAGCGACGAGGAGAAGAAAGCCGCGCTTTCTCAAATGCTCAGCTTAGCCGAAACCACAAATCACCTCACCAACGCGGGACCTGCAGCAGCACCAGCAGGGTCGGAGAGTGGCCAGCAGGCATCACCCACGCCGGCACCCACCTCGGATAATCAGGAACAAAAGGGAGAAAATGTTTCGGTGGCACCGACCCCTGAAGCCGCAGTTCCGGCTGCCTCTGAGCCGGCGACTAGCCCTGCGCCGGAAGTCCCTGCGCCGGAACCCACGGCTTTGACGCCGGCGCCGGTGCCAACACCCGAACCTGAACCGAAAGCACCCGCACCAGCGGCGGCTGCCGCAACTAAAGACAACGACTCGGCCGTAGAACCGTCGCCAGGGGCTATACCTGACTCAGTGACTACCGTAGAGGTGGGGGCAGTGGAGTTGGCGTCGCTTTTCAAGCCCTCAGCCGACAAAAAGGTATTTACCATGCGGCTGACAGATGCCCATTACCAATATCTCCTCCTGCTGGGCACCATCGTAGGCAATGGGGCATCCGCGCCCGATATCGTGCATAACATCATCGAGCACTTCATCGACAAAAACGACCAACAGATACAAAAGGCCATCGCGAAGCAGCTGCGACAACGCCAGGCCAAAAAGTAAAACCCAACCTTTCATTTCCTTTCCAAAATGCTTAATCAGTATACCTGGGGTGACTTTGCCCTTTTTGTCCTGGTAGTGGTCACCCTCTACTACTTGGTGGTCGGCTTCCTGTATTACCGGCAAGAATTGACAGATTTCTTAACCCGGAAGGGTAGGGGAGGGGCACAACTCGCCGGGGTGGGGGCTGCCTCTGCAGCCTCAGTTCCTCCTTCGCTGGTCCGTACTCAGTCAGCCTTTGTTGTAGCTACCCCTACCGCAACGGAATCGAAAGCCGACGTAGAAACCCCGGAAGTAGAGGACGGCGCTGCTTCAAACCTGCCTGATGGCCAGGAGGTAGCGGAAGTAACCGGGTCGCTGCCGGATTCTACGGCAGCAGCTACCGGCCTGGATGATGGTGAGTCCGCCGCGGTGCCAATGGATTCAGCTGGTGGAGCGGAAACAGAAACCGACACAGCCGCCGAATACGACGAGCAGCGCACAGAGGAACTGGACGAGGTAGATACCGAACTGGCAGCCCGGGCACGGCAACTAGCCGCTCAGATGCCGGTCGAGGAAACCAATGGGGAGGAGGAAGGCGTTATTGAAAAAAACAATAACGAAATAGTCGATATTGAAACCATCAGTACCTTCAGTCACGTAGAGGCCGAGACAGCTTATGAGCATGGCTCTTCAACCACTGGAGACTTGCTCTATGAGTTTCAGGAACCCATCGGTTCAACCGCCGATGTATTACCTGCTGCTGAACAGCTCTTTTCGGCTACTTCAGTGGTGGACTTCATCGCTCAGGCGCGAGCTGGCAACCGGCCAGCTGGACCAGTTGCATTGAATGAAACTTCCCTGGCTACGCTAATTGCAGACAAGGTTTCAGCAAGCAATCAGGAATTGAATGCCCTGTTCGGAGAAGACGAATCGTAGCGCTTCCTTTTCCCTTCCTACCAACACCATCTTCCTTTCCATCTTCTATGAAAAACCAACGCACTGTTCGCACCCTTTCTACCGCCATACTATTACTGGCTACCCACGTAATGTATGGTCAGGGCGGCAACGGCACGGCTGGCATCCAAGATGCTACGACGCAAGTAACAAGCTACTTTGAGCCGCTAACCAATCTGATGTATGCCATTGGCGCGGTACTGGGCCTGGTAGGGGCCATAAAGGTGTACAGCAAGTGGAACTCGGGCGACCAGGACACGCAGAAAACGGCCGTGTCGTGGTTTGGCTCGATGATTTTCCTGGTTATCGTGGCTACGGTCATCCGCTCGTTCTTCCTGTAGCCCTGGGCTATGCCTGCCTATGACCTAAACCGGGGCATTAACAAGCCCGTCGAATTCAAGGGGCTGGTGGGAAGCAACATCTACTTCCTGGTGGCTGGCATCGGCCTGACGTTCGTTCTGTTCGTGGCCATGTACCTGGCCGGCGTTCCGCTAGTGATTACGATGCTGGTAACCTTCGCCGTGGGCGGGGGAATGTGGGCTGGGGTATTTGCCCTCAACCGCAAGTATGGGGAGCACGGCCTGATGAAAGCCAGTGCTCGGCGCTCATCGCCCAAGTTCATTACGAACCGGCAGAGTCGCTTATTCCAACATCTCAACGAGGACCGGACCGGGCGCGCATAGCGCCCGGTTTTGGTTACTCTCTACCGCATGAGCAACAAAGTTCTGCCTTCCGTTTCCCTGGAATCCAAGCAGCCCATCTACAAGGTTGAAAAGGACTGCCTCATCTCGAAGAACGCCGATGTTACGGTAGCCTTTCGGCTGGACCTGCCCGAAATCTTCACCCTCTCGCGGGAAGATTACGCGCAGCTGCAGTCGGCCTTTGTCAAGGCCGTGCGCCTGTTGCCGGACCACTCCGTAGTGCACAAGCAGGACTGGTACGTGGAAGACAAATACGCACCAGGCTTCGAGGCGGAAAGAACGTTGCTCTCGGCGTCCTACGAGCGCCATTTCAACGAGCGGCCCTTCCTCAACCACTTTTGCTACATCTACATCACCAAGTGCGCTTCGGAGCGTCCGGATTGGGGAAGTGCCTCGGGTCTGCTGGCCCGGCGCAACATCGTGCCCAAGGAAATGCTGGACCCGAAGGAGCTGGAGGCTTTCTTTGACAGCGTAGGTCAATTCGTGCGGACCCTGGAAGGAGTGGGGCCAACCAATGCGCCCTACATCAAGTCGCATCGGCTCACGTCCGACGAGCTAGCCGGCACCGAGCAGGCGGCGGGGCTGCTGGAAAAGTACCTGGCGCTGGACCTGTCCGACCAGGCCGTACAAGTAGACCTGGACCTGACCGAAGGGCTGAAGGTGGGCGCGGAGATATGCAACATGTTCTCGGTCGCTAACTTGGATGATTTACCCATTGGCGTAGAAACGGATATTCGCTACGAGCAATACAGCACCGAACAATCGGACTTTCCCATCAGCTTTGCCGCGCCTCTGGGGCTACTGCTGGGGGCCAACCACATCCTGAACCAGTATGTGTTCCTGGATAACACGGCCAAGACCGTGAAGATGTTTGAGCAGAAGAAGGACCGGCTCAACTCGCTCTCGCTCTACTCGCGGCAAAACGCCATCAACTTCGAGTACTACAACTCCTTCCTCAACGAGTTGATTGCGACCAAGCGCCGCCCGGCGCGGGTGCACTGCAACGTGCTCACCTGGGGCCAGAATGAGGACCAGCTGACGGAGGTTCGCAAGCTGGTGAACGCCGCCTTCAACGCCATGAACTGCAAGCCGCGGCAAAACACCGTGGACATTGCCGCGCTCTATTGGGGCGGCATCCCGGGCAACGCCGGCGACTTCCCCTCGGAAGAGACCTTTTACACCTTCATCGAGCAGGCTGTTTGCTTCTGGGCCAGCGAGACCAACTACCGCTCCACGGGCGCCACGAAGGGCATCAAGCTCTCCGACCGCCTCACCGGCAAACCGGTGCTGGTCGATATCTCGGATGAGCCGATGAAGAAGCAAATCATCTTCAACCGCAACAAGTTTGTGCTCGGCCCCTCGGGCTCGGGCAAGTCGTTTTTCACCAACCACATGGTACGCCAGTATTACGAGCAGGGCGCGCACGTCCTGCTGGTCGATACCGGCAACTCCTACAAAGGGCTATGTGAGTTGGTGGGCGGCGTATACTTCACCTATGAGGAAGATGACCCCATCGCCTTCAACCCCTTCCTGATTTCCGGCAAGCTCGACGTCGAGAAAAAGGAATCCATCAAAACGCTGCTGCAGGCGCTTTGGAAGAAAGACGACGAAAGCGTGAGCCAGTCGGAGTACGTCTCGCTCTCTACGGCCGTGAGCACCTACTACGTGATGCTGGAAGCCAACCCGGCTGTTAAGCCTAGCTTCAACTCGTTTTACGAGTACGTGAAAGGCCCTTATCGCAAGCTGCTGGAAGAAGACAAGGTCCGGGAGAAAGATTTCGACATCGACAACTTCATCTATGTCCTGAAGCCTTATTACCGGGGCGGAGAGTACGACTACCTGCTCAACTCGGAAAAGGAGCTGGATTTGGTGAACGCGCCTTTCATCGTTTTCGAGCTGGACAACATCAAGGACCACCCCATCCTGTTCCCGGTGGTCACGCTCATCATCATGGAAACCTTCATTTCCAAGATGCGGAAGTTGAAAGGCATCCGCAAGATGATTCTGATTGAGGAAGCCTGGAAGGCCCTCACCACGCCGGGTATGGCCGCCTACATCAAGTATCTGTTCAAAACGGTGCGGAAGTTCTTTGGGGAAGCCATCGTGGTCACCCAGGAGATAGATGACATCATCGGCAACGAGATTGTCAAGGATGCCATCATCAACAACTCGGACTGCAAGATTCTGCTCGACCAGCGCAAGTTCATCAACCGCTTCGATGAGATACAGGCGCTGCTCTCCCTGACGCCCAAGGAAAAGGACCTGGTGCTGAGCATCAACCGGGACAACAAGTCTACGCGGGGCCGCTACACCGAGGTATTCATCAGCCTGGGCGGGGTCGTATCGAAGGTCTACGCCATCGAGGTGTCGAAGGAGGAATACGTGACCTACACCACCGAGGAAACCGAAAAGGTGAAGCTTTTCGAGAAGTTCAAACAGACCGGGGACATGCCCACGGCCATCAAGTTGTTTGCCGCCGACCTCCGCGAAGGCCGGGCGTAAGTCTCACTTCAACAAAAGGGGAAAAACATGAAAACGAAAGTCACCATCCTTGGCCTAGCTGTCCTGTGCCTGAGTGCCGGCGAAGCCTCCGCGCAGCTCGTCGTAACCGCCCCGGTGCTGGAAGTCCAGTCGGGCGTACAGACCGGCCTACAGAACACCATGAAAGGCCTTTCCAAAGCGGCCAATGTGCTGGTGAAAGCCGGCGTGAAGGAGCAGGAGTTGACCAAAGTCTTCTCGGAGAAAAACCTGCAGTTGGCCAAGACCTGGTACGACGGGCTGCTGCAGGTCAGCTCGGCCGTTCGGAATTACCGGCGCGTTCAATCTGTGTTTGAGAAGCAGGGAAAAATCATCCAGACGTACTCAACTGCCATCGAAACGCTGCGGCAGTCGCGCTATGTGCAGCCGGAACAGCTCTCGCTCATGACGGCGACCTACACCAAGATGCTGACCGAAAGCGCTAACACGCTTTCTGACCTGCAAACCATCGTGAGCCCGGCCATGCTCAAAATGACGGATGCCGAGCGGATGCGCTTCATCGATAAGCTGGACACCAAAATATCCGACCAGTTGGGTCTAATCCAATATTACACGGAACGCAATTTCGTGCAGATGCACATGGCTGAGCAAAAGGCGCAGGACACGCAGGCACTCAACGCCTTCATGGGTGCCCGCTAGTCCTGTTTACTCCTTACCTCTCTCTACTGCCATGAAAGCAACTACTAAGATATTCGCCCTGGGCCTGGCCCTACTTGCCGCTCCGTCTTATGCCCAATCGGTTATCTCGGCCCCCATTGCGGAAAGCCAATCCCGTAAGCAGGTCGTTCACCAAGGCGTTTCTACCACCCTGCTGGGGCAAGGCAAACTGCTGGCCAACGACATGAAAGTGGTCAGCGGCAAGATTAAGGGCATCATTGACAAAACACAGCAGCTGCACGACCAATGGTATAGTAGCCTGCTGCAAATCAGTGCCGGGGTCCGCAACTATCGCCGGGTACGCGAGATTTACACGCACCAAAGCGAGATGATTAACCAGTTCGCTACCGCTATCCCGGAACTGCGGACCAAGCAGCTCTCGCCCGCGCAGCTTAGCGAAGCCTCAACGGTGTACCAGGCGCTTTTGCAAGAGAACGTAGCCTTGCTGGGGGAGCTGTCCGGGGTGCTCAGTGCCAGCCGAGCCAAAATGACGGACCCGGAGCGAATCGAGTTCATCGACAACATCGCGGACCGCATCGCCAGGCAGCACCACTTGATGAACTACTTCAGCAACAAGTGCCGGGCCATCGCGCAGCACCAGGCCCAGCAGGTGCAGGACCGCGAAGCCATGAGTGCCTTTATGACTGCCCGCTAAGAGCGCAGTCCTTCGTCCACCTATCGCCTTTTGTGTTATGAAAACCTCCCTTATCCTGGGGCTTGGGATACTATTGGCTGGCTGCGGCTCGGACGCAACAACCAGCACGGCAACAACGACGGCTCCGGCCGTTACTGCTTCTGCAGCCAGTGCCAACCCGGACCCCCGCGTAGATACCGTTCGCCAGCAGCACCAGCGGCTGCTCAGCATCCAACAAGAATACCTGGTGCAGCTCGGCCAACTTAAAGGCAACGAGAAGTTGAGCCCGAAACGGGTGCAAAAGTCCAAAGAGGACTACACCTACTTCATCGGACAAAGCCAGGCCAATCTTACCGCCCTCGACCAACTCGACCCTTCCAAAGCCCAAGACCCGGCACAAGTCGCCCTGGTCGGGGAAATAGCCGAAAAGCAGGCCAGCGTGCTGAACCTGGCCAAGAAAAAGCTGGCTGGCATCCACAACGAGCATTACCTGCCCCAATAGGCCCGTTCTGGCCCTTTTACCCCCATCCTGAATTCTCCTTTCTCTCCAATGGACCCTACCGCTATTGATTTGAACATGGCGGCTTATGAGCAAAAGCTCGAAGCCATTTACACGGAAATGCTCACGTTTACCTCCCTGTTTATCAACCTGGGCCGCGCCGTTGGGGGCATTGGAGCCCTGTTGTTCATCAGCAGCCGGGTATGGGGCAACATTGCCCGGGCTGAACCCATCGACTTGTTTCCCCTGCTCAGGCCGTTTGCTATCGGCTTGGCTATCCTGCTGTTCGTGCCCCTGTGCGGAGCGCTGCGGGGCATAACCATGGCCGTGGCGCACGGCACCGATGACATACGGATGGGACAGATAGCCGAAGTCAACCGGCTCACCGCTACCCGGGACCAATTAGCCGCCGACGCCAAAGCCAAGTCGGATATGGCCATCAACGAGGAATATGAGAAGGAGCTAGGCAAGCTTGGGGCGCTGGACGTTGGCCGCAAAGCCAGCCTGGCCTTTAACCAAGTGCAGTACTCAGTGGGCCAGAATTTCCGGGAGTGGACCAAATCCATCCTGGAGCTGGGCGCCCTGGCGGCGAAGCTGGCCATCAGCCTTATCTCCACCTTCCTGCTGGTGCTGCTTAGCGTCGCCGGACCGCTGGCCTTCGGCATTGCCATCATCCCCGGCTTTGGGGGCGGGCTGATGAAGTGGTTCGGCTACTTCCTCACCATTTCCCTGTGGGTGCCCGTCGCGAACATCTACGCGGCGGTACTGGCGCATGTGCAGGTAACCATGCTCAATGAGAACATCCGGCAGTTGCAGGCAGGCGGCAGTGTGGAGTCGGCCGACATCGCCTACCTGTGTATGCTCGTGCTGGCTATCGTGGGCTACATTTTTGTTCCCAAAGCAGCGGATATGCTCATTGACGGCTCGGGCGTGGGTAACGCGGCCACCTCGTTCATTACGACCACGACGGCTACGACGGCGGCCGTTGCCGGTGCTGCGGGTGGTGCGGGCGTTCGGACCGGCGCGGATGTACTCGGCGCTGGGGTAGGGGCTGGTCAGGGAATACTCGGCCGGGCAGGTGCCGGCGAGAATGCGACGCGGGGAGAAGCCTTTGGTCAGCGGGCGGGCGCTTACGTGCGGGACCGGCTTACGCCCCGCAAGCAAAGCTAACCGGGGCAGCTCTACCCTTCACCTCAAATTCAGACCTACATGTTTGCTTCCCTTAAAACCATCGACTCTGCTTTTCAGCAGGTCAAAACGCTGGCCTTGATTTTCATTGTCGCGGTGCTGCTGCTGGCCGGCACCATTGCCTACTTCGCGTTCAAAACGACCAACGCGGCAGCGAACCGCATCTACGTGTTGGAGAACGGCCAGCTGCTCACCGCCGGCGCGCAGGATGCGCGGGCCAACCGGCCCGTCGAGGCCCGCAGCCACGTCACCCGGTTTCATGAGTTGTTCTTCACCCTGGACCCGGACCAGAAGGCCATCAACAACAACGTCAACAAGGCCCTGTACCTGGCGGACAACTCGGCGAAGAAGCAGTACGAGAACTTCAAAGAGAAGGGCTTTTACAACGACCTGATAGCGGCCAATATCAGCCTGGAAACGACTGTGGACAGCGTGGTAGTAAGCGGCTCGCGGCCCCTCACCGCCCGCTGCTTCTCGCATCAGCGCGTTATCCGGGCTACGTCGATAACCAACCGCAATCTCATTTCGGAGTGCTCGCTGCGCGACGTGACGCGCTCGGAGAACAATCCCCACGGCTTCCTGATGGAAAACTGGCGGGTGCTGCAAAACAAAGACCTGAATACTACCCCCCGCTAGTACCTATTCTCATGGCAACACCTGCTAAACCACACGACGCGCAATTCTTACGAACCCGTAAAATGGCGACCTTCCTACCCATCGTAGGGGTACCGTTTATGGCGGTCATGTTCTTCCTGGGTGGCGGTGGCAAAGGCACCCCGGCTGAAGCGCAAAACGTCGAATCCGGCTTTAATACCGAACTACCGACTGCTGAAAAGGCTACGATAACGGATAGTAAGCTGGAAGCCTACGCCAGCCCGGTTGACTCCATGCGCAACCGGGGCCTGGTTGATTCCAGGATTGATACCGCGTCGGGTGGAGGGCTTTCCTATGGCATCCAGGCCGACGGGAAAGCCGGCCCGAACGGCTCGGTTGATAATTCGGTCGCCGCGGCCCAAGCGCAGCTCATTGCCGCGCAGCAGGCCCAATTGAACGGGGGCAACACCACCGTGCAGGCGGCCACGCAACCGGGCTTCCTTACCCCAGAAGAAAAGATGGAACTGATGCGGACGGAGCACGAGCGGGAATTAGCGGAGGCGCGGGCACAGGCGCAAATGGCTACGCTTATGGCGCAGTCGAATGCAGCCAGTGCCGGTGCAGCCCCTCGCACGGTGGCCGCAGCCCCCAAAAAGAAAAAGCCGGTCACCAAGGTGCGGGCCATTGACGAGGACGCGGTGGTGTCGCGGCTGGGCTCAAATGGTACCGGCCGGAAGCGCACGGCTTCATTCCAGGGCTTTGATTCGGAAGGCAACGCGGGCACGGAAGCCAACACCCTGCCGGCGGTCATCCACGAATCGCAGGAGGTCGTTTCGGGCTCCCTGGTGAAGATGCGCCTAACGGAACCGGCCGTCATCAACGGACACAAGCTGCCGGCCAACACCTTTATCTACGGCAAGTGCAGCCTGGCCGGCGAACGCCTCAGCATTGCCATTGAAACGCTCAAATCCGGCAACAACGTGTTCCCTGCCTCGCTGGAAGTGTACGACGTGGACGGCCTGGAAGGGCTGCACATTCCCGGCGCTATCACGCGGGACGCGGCCAAACAGGCCGGCGCAAACAGCATGGACGCGGCCGATATGATGACGATGAGTGCCGACCCGGCAATGGCCGCGGCGGGGGTGGCGGTTAGTGCCGCCAAAGGCCTCGGCAAAAACAAGATTCGGATGGTGAAAGTCCGCCTGAAGGCCGGCTACAATATCATGCTCAAAGTGGACAAAGAATAACTCTTCCTTATGAAAACGACCTCCTGTCTGGCGCTGGCCCTGGTGCTGCTCACCGTTCGCCCCACTAGTGCGGTGGCTCAAACTACCGCGTCATCTCAGAAGCTACCCAATGCGACCGAAGCCACTAAGCTACCCACCTTGCCACTTTATGTGAGCGACCAGAAAACGACCCACCTGGTCTTTCCCAGTCCGGTTACCTATGTCGATTTGGGCAGTACCGGCCTGATTGCCGCCAAGGCAACCGGCTCGGAAAACATCGTGCGCGTAAAGGCCGCCAGCGCGGGTTTTGGGGAAACCAACATGACTGTGCTAACGACGGGCGGTAAGCTCTACTCGTTTGTGGTGAATTACCAGCGGAGCCCGCGCATGGTGGGCATAGACCTGGGCACGGCCAATGGCAGCGCCGATAAGGGCAGACTGCCGACTACAGCGCTGTATGTGAGCGACCAGAAAACAACCCACTTGGTCTTTCCTTACCCGGTTACCTATGTGGACCTGGGCAACTCGGGCATCATCGCGGCCAAGGCCACCGGCGCGGAGAATATCGTGCGCGTGAAAGCAGCGGGCACCCGCTTCCCCGAGACTAACATCACGGTGCTTACCTCGAACGGCAAGTTGTATATGTTCACGGTGAACTATCAGCACGACCCCAAGGTGCTCAGCCTCGACATGGGCGCGGCCTCTTCGCAGGTTACGAGCAGCGAATCAGGGGAGGCCATCCTGTCGAACTCGCCCATTCCCCAAGGCAACCTGGATGCCTACTCCAAACAGGCGCTGGCACGGGGCGGCTCGTCGGCCGGCGAAAGCAAAAACCAACTTACCGTTAAATGCGGCGACGTTGGCTACAAGCAAGAAACGCTGTTCTTCCCCCTGCACATTGCCAACAAGTCGAACGTGACCTATGACGTCGACTTCGTGAAGTTCTACATTCAGGATAAGAAAGTAGCCAAGCGCACGGCGGAGCAAGCCATTGAAATTACCCCTATCTACGTCTATAACGGCTCCCAAAAGAAGATTGACGTAAAAGGCAAACTGGAACAGGTGTACGTCTTTAAGAAGTTTACCATCCCGAACCAAAAGCAGCTCATCATCGAAGTTTACGAGAAGGGGGGCGGGCGTAACGTCAAGCTCCACCTCGCTAATTCAGACCTGCTCAAAGCCCGCACGTTCCAGTAAGCTGTTCGCGCCTCTCTTTTCATCAAACCGCTCCCTAGCCCATGAAAAGCACTCAATCACCCCGATTAGCAGCGTTGATGGCTACGCTGTTTGAGAATCCTAGCCCTAATTATGCTTTGGTGGCAATGATGGCCTTGGTCGCTGGAGCTACGGTGGTTTTCGGGGGTAACCTTGTGCCAGGCATAGCTACGCACAGTGTCATGCTGCTGTCCCTGCTGGCCACGTCGCGTCTGTTCAATGCGGGCTGGCTGCGTGCATTCTGGTATCTGACTATGGGCCTGATTGTCTTGGCACTGGTGCTCGATGTGGCAGTGCTGATGGTAGCGGGTCAGGGTGATGCGTTGTAGAAAAACGTCTTCAGACCATGCCTAACTACCAGCAAGGCTACGAGGATGGCCGCTCCGCTCAGCGCTACTCTATCCAAACCTCCCGCCAGCTCGGGAAAGGCTTGGGCGCCCTTATTGCTTGGGCATTTATTGCGGGTACTCGGGTTACAGTTGAAGCCCTGGTAGCGGCTCCCTTTCTAATTCTCGGCTTTATTGTAATGGCTCCGATGGATTTCCTAGGTCCAATGCTTGGCATTGTGCGCCTGACCGGCATCGTCCTGGTGGCTTTCCTGGCTTTTGCGGGGCTCTACTGGCTCAAAGGGTGCGTAGTGGCATTGCGGCACCGACAGGGGCGGCTCTGGCTGCTGCCCTTCTCACTGTGCGTGTGTGTGGCTTGCGTGCTACCGGGCTGGTTGGTTCGTTCACTTGTCATCAGCTCGTTTCCCACTGCTGGCCCGCTGTGGGGATGGGGACTGGGCCTAGCCTTTGCCCTGTTTGCTTTCGGCCGTTACCGTTTCACGGAGCATAGCGCTCCAGACTTGATGGACTGGTCGTATAGCCACGGCTATCGGTGGACCAATAAGTAAGTAGTGCTTCTGCTTTAACCCAATTTAGGCCCTCGGCGCTTCGGCTCGGGGGCTTTTTGTAATTTGGGAGTGGACGGGGTAGGCAATGCATCCTCCCCCTTAAGTTCATTTAGCGGCATGCCCTGCTGCACCGTCACACCTGGCTGCTGCTGGGTGAGTTGGGTCCGGAACGCCTGCACGGCCTGGCCGACTGCTTGGGAGTAGCGCAGGAGGATGGCCTTATCAGATAACTGCGCCGCAGGGGAAGCGGCAACGACTACGTAGGGCTTCTGCAATTCATCAAGCGTGGCTTGCTCGGTGAGGGCTGGGGGACGGGCCATCACGGCGGCCTGCACATAAGTAAGCAGCGGGGACATAATCACTGCCCCATTGGCGTCCTTTAAGGGAGCCCCGGTTTCCTGGGCGTGACGGATGCCTACTCGCTGGCTGCTGGCCTTCAACTCGCGCAGGGCCTCTAACTGGGCTACCTCCAATGTGGGAGCGCTCAGGGGGCGGGCCTGACTTGGATGGCGGGCGGCTTTGGCTGCGGCACCGGGCAGTTCAATAGTGGCTGCATCGAGCAGGTAGCGTAAGCGGGTCTGGTTTTCGTGGACGCTGGTCGAGATGCCCACTATGCCGGTATCCCGGGCAAGGTTGAACTCCTTATACACCTTCTGGAAATCGAGGCGGTACCCGGCCTGGTGGCCTAGCTGCATCAATACCGCCTGCATCGTGCGGCCGTTGCCCTCGCGGAAGGCGTGCACATGGTTGAGGTGGTCGAGATAGTACGCGGCCCGTTCCACGAACTGCGACTTGGATAGTCCTTTCAAGTTGTTTTCAGCATGAAGCTGCGCGCTGATGGCGCCCACGTCGCAGCCAATGCGGCGGTGGTTGGCGTAGGTCATCATGTGGTCGGCCTGTATGTTCATCGCAGGCTTATAGCCCTGAAACCCCCGGTCCTGGCGGGTTTCGCCGGCCCACGGATACACGTCGTGGAATAAGTAGCGGTGCATAGCCCGCAAGTGCTGCTCGTCAAACGTGAGCGGGATAGGAGGGATGGCGTAGGCCGGGCCAACCATGGGCGCTACTGGCTGCCGGGGGGCTGCCAAACCAACCTGTGCCCGAACAAACATCAGCCGCATTATCGACAAGTCGGCTTCCAGACGGTCGAGCTGTGTCTCGCTGGTTGCGCGGACGTTGTTATAAAGCAGGCCATCGGCCGGGTTGGTAAAGAGGTCAGGCATGAATAGCGAGTAGCAAAAAGCCCGGCAGGGAGCCAGGCTTAATGGGGGTGAGCGTTACTGCAGCTGATAAGCGAAGCGGAATAGCAGCTGCCATGCGATGGGGGTTAGAGGCTAACGATGCGTTCCTCAAAGTGCAAATACGGGCTGTACTCGTGCGCGGGCTCCACCTGGGGGCCTTCGCCGGGGGCGTACTTGGCCAAAGGGTCAGGACCTGGTGCCGGGGCGTACTCGGCATCGAGGACGGCCGATAACTGCTCCAGGTCAATCTCCCCGGCGATGTAGCGGTTCTGCAACTCCACAAGTTGCGCCGAAGGGTGCCGGTTCTGGCTCATGGACACACCGACGGCGAACTTTACTACGTCGCGGCGCTGCTGCTCGGTGCGCTCGTTGTCGGAGAAATACGGGGTCTTTTCCATACTACAAGATACGTAATTGGGCTAGAAACGGGGGCCTCGGCGGCGCTGTTTGTCTGCTGGGGGAGTAGCAGGGGAAAGTGGGGGAGTGGGCAGCTTTTTCAAGCTGGGGTGGTCGAGGGCCGGCGTATCAAAGGAGCGGCGAACCTTCAGCAACTCGGCGATTTCCTGGCCTCGCTGCTGCTGTTCCGGGGTGCCTTTCAGCAGCTGCCCCACGCGGCTCTCAAAGACCCGGGCTACGGCTTCTTTCACGCCCTGGTCGGGCTGCTTCTGCTGCTCGGCCAGCTTCATCCAATCCAAGCAGTGCTCCCGGTCAATGCACGGCATGATGCCGCTCAGCTTGAGTAAGGGATTCTCACCGCCTAACAGTTGGTCGCGGGGGATGGCAATAAAGAACTGCTTACCGACGCCCTCGCCCCAATGCAGATTGTTACGGGTATGGCCTTCGCCAAACTCGGCCGGCTGGGCTACCTGCACCTGCTCGGCCCTCAGTTCCCGCTGCAACTGGTAAAGCGCAACGTTCTGGCTATAGAGATGGGGGCTGTCCGGGTCCGGGCGGTAGGGGCCAACCTGCAACGCTTCGGCCAGACCCCGCGCCTGCACCTGGTCTTTCTCGGTCAGGTACTTCATCAGCGTTTCCGCGTCGGTGAAGTAAACGCTGGCCGTGCTCGTGCTCTTTTTGATTACGTCGGCATCCCGAAAGTCGAATTGCACCAACATCTTGCCGGCCGGCAGTCCTTTCTTGGGGTGCTCCCACTGGTCCACTCCGGGGTAAAGGGCATTGCCCTGGTCGGTCATCGCCTGGCGAGCGGCAGTACCGGCTGGGGGAATCTTTACGCTCACTCCTTATGCCTCAAATGAGAACTTGCGGGCAGGCTGGTTGGGGATGGCTTGGGCAATCCGCACAAAGTGACGGCTGTCGTGCAAGCCATCTACCGAAAGCTTGATAGTGGGCGGGAAAACAAAGTGCTCCTGCAACAACGCCACGTCGAGGGGCTGGGTAAAGCCGTAGGTACCCAAACCGTCGCGGTTGACCTGGAATGCGTCGCCGGCTGCCGGCGTGTTGCCCTGGGCCTTCAGAAAGTCGATGACGGGCAGGAGGTGGTCCGTGTCGGTGCCGTTCGGCGCGTCCTGCTTAATAACGGTTTTAGTCAGGGCCTGGCTCATAGCTAACGTCGGCTGATTGGCGGGCAAGTTAAGAATTGGCTGGGGCTTCTGCCGCTGCTGTTGCCGGCGCTTTAGCGCGGAGGAGGAAAGGGAAAGGCTCACGGCAGGGCAAGAATGTTATGCTTGAGCCGGTTCCCAGAATACGCGCACATTGGCCACGGAAGTCCGCTGGCGGGCCAGGGCCAGGTCATAGCGCTCCTGGACGGTCAGCCAAAACTCGGCCGTGGTGTTTCGGAATGCCGCGGCCAGACGCAAGGCCATTTCCGGCGTCACGCCTTGGCGCTTGTTGAGAATGGCCGACAAGGTTTTGCGGGTGGTGCACAAACCCTCGGCTACTTCTTCCAACGTCAGTTTTTCCCCGGTTTCTTCGCGCAACCCCTCAATGGTTTCGCGAATCAAATCGCCGGGGTGGGAAGGATTGAACATGGGCATGATTAGGGTGTCTTTCTTAACTAGTGGTGTCAATGATAATCGAGGTAGTCAACGTCTACGGCATCCTCGCCCTCGAAGCGAAAGATGATTTTCCAGTTGGCTTTGATTTTAACCGAGTAGAAGTCCTTGCGGTCGCCCTTCAACTGGTGATAGTCGGAGCCGGGCGTGTTCATTTCCTCGGGACGCTTCACCGCATCCAAGCGGGTGAGAACGTTGGTAATTCGTACTAAATGGTCTGCGGGCAACTTGGAAGCGTCGCCTTTTTCGTAAAGCAGCTTAAGCGGTTTGCTTTGAAAGGAAAGTATCATGGACTACTCTGGTGTTTTTTAAATTAATCTTTATCATCCTATTAGGGGTTATTGGTGGTTGGTTTCAGGGTTATAACGCAAATGTAACCTGACACGTTCCATGTTACAGCATTTTTTTTAACATGCCATAAGGTGTCTATCAGTTTGCCATTGGTTGGCCGGGTATACATGGGCACTGCTGTGCTGTAGGGCAGTGACCATGGCTACTTCCCTGCTTCGTTACTTTCTGCAGCAAAACAGCGCTACTTCGGTGGCCATCTCCCTGCTGGTGGCACTGCCGCTGCTGGGCAGCTCGTCGGCGACTCTAGCATTGCCCTCGGGCTGTCCGGTAGGACAACCTCGCACTGACTGTTAAATATATGAATTCAGTTATATTTTCTGTCTCCAAGCCCACATTTGCCGAAGCCCTGCGCTTCTGGCTGAAGCTGGGCTTCATCAGCTTCGGCGGCCCGGCGGGCCAGATTGCCATCCTGCACACCGTGCTGGTGGAGCAGAAGCGCTGGATTTCTGACGCCAAGTTTCTGCACGCACTCAACTATTGTATGCTGCTGCCCGGCCCGGAAGCGCAGCAGTTGGCCACCTACATCGGCTGGCTGCTGCATGGCACACGGGGTGGGATGGTGGCGGGCGTTCTGTTCGTGCTGCCGTCGGTGTTCATCCTGCTGGCGCTGAGCGTGCTTTACGTGACGGTGGGGACACTGCCGGCCCTGCAGGGCGTATTCCTGGGCCTGAAGCCAGCGGTGGTGGCCATCATCGTGCTGGCCATGGTGAAGATTGGGCAAAAGTCCCTGCTCAGTCCGTTGCATTACGCAGTGGCAGTGGCCAGCTTCGTGGGCATCTTCTGGCTGAACGTCCCTTTTCCGGCGCTCATCCTGGGCGCGGCGGCCGTGGCGCTGGTAGCACGCCGATTCTTTCCGGCCCCCGTGGCCACGGCCGCCGCGCAGGCCCGCGCCGTGCAGGCCGAAGAAGGGTACTACCTGACGACGCATTCTATTGTGCCCGGAACCGGTTTTTCGGCTGCCCGGCTGCTGCGACAGTTGGTCGCTGCCGGGGCGCTGTGGGCTGCCCCGCTGGCCCTACTGGGAGCCTTCGCGCCGGACTTCGGGTTTTGGCGGGGATTGAGTATGTTTTTCACCCAGGCCGCACTAGTGACCTTCGGCGGAGCGTACGCCGTGCTGCCCTACGTGGCGCAGGTGAGTGTAGAAAAGCTGCACTGGCTCACGCCGGGGCAGATGCTCGACGGGCTGGCCCTGGGCGAAACCACGCCCGGGCCACTTATCATGGTGCTGGCCTTTGTGGGCTTTATGGGCGGATACACCCACTTTGGCGGCTCGCTGCTGCTGGCGGCGGGCGGGTTGCTGACCACTACCTACTATACCTTTCTCCCCAGCTTTGTCTACATTCTGGTGGGGGCTCCCCTGATTGAGCGGACCCAACACAATGCCTCGCTGAAAGCGGTGCTGAGCATCATCACGGCGGCCGTGGTGGGGGTCGTCCTCAACCTGGCCGTATACTTGGGCCGGGCGGTGCTCTTTCCGGCTGGACAGCTTTCCCCAGCACAGTTGCACTGGCCCAGCCTCTGCTGGTTGGTCGTATCGCTGGTCGCGCTTTACCGCTTTAAGGTGAACATGATACTCTGGATAGGCGTTAGTGCCGGAACGGGGCTGCTCTATTATCTGCTGACTACTTTCATCGGGTAATTCTCACTCCTTATAGTATATGCTGCTCTGACTCACTTTATGACCGACTCCCGTTTTTCCCGCCGCGACTGGCTTAAGACGGCGGCATTGGCTACCACGCCGGTGTTGCTGGGCGCGCTGCCGACCGTATCCGATGCCGCCCCACCAGTGCCCGCAACGGCCAAAACCCCGGCCTTGAGCGCAGCCGACATTGCCGCCATCGAAGCCGCGCTGGGCAAGAAGGGCACCTACGTGGAGCCCCAGGCCACACACACCACCCCGCTGCCGCGCAATGATTTGAAGGTAACCATCAAGGGCGAGCCCGTGCCGATTTCGTTCGGTTTTGGCGGTTGGGTGGCCATTAAGCACACGCTCGACGGCAAGTCGGCCATGCTCATGAGCGACACGGTGCTGCTGCAGGAAGAGGTGAACCCGCTCATGTCGGCGGCGCTGGCCCAGGGGCTTGAAATTGGGGCCGTGCACAACCACTTTTTCTACGAGGAGCCGCGCATCTTCTACATGCACATCCACGGCATGGGCACGCCCGGGGAGTTGGCCAGGAAGTTTGCCGCCGCCCTCAAAGACTCGAAGCTGCTGCCGGCCAACCAGCCCAAACCAGTAGCCGCTGCCGCTCCCGCGCAGCCGGGCAACAACGCAACGCCAAGCGCCGGACCGCCGACGGGCAAGGAGCTATTCGACCTACCGGCCCTGGACAAGTTAGTTGGGTACCAAGGCGTGGTGAACGGGCCGACCTACAAATACACGGTGGGTCGGGCCGACCTGCAATCCATCATGATGGGCACGGAGATGACCGCCGCCATCGGCCTGAACTCCTGGGCAGCCTTTGCCGGCAAGCAGGCCGACGCGCACATTGCCGGCGACATTGCTATGCTGGAAAGCGAGGTAAACCCGGTGATTAAAACCCTGCGGGCCCACAACCTCGAAGTGGTGGCCGTGCACAACCACATGCTGTTTGACCAGCCCCGCATGATGTTCCTGCATTACTACGGCCGGGGTCCGGCCGCGCAGTTGGCCACCGGCTTTCGTGCTGCGCTCAATCAATTGGGCAAAGGCAAAGCAGCAGGGATGCAAGACATGAAGCACTAAGGCAGTACAATCAACTGGGCCTTGCAAACGAACGTGTAAGGAATGGCAAGAATTGAGGTATAGCAAATCGAAAACGAGCGGGCTGAGTAGTCCGCTCGTTTCGTTTGTAACTGCGGATGTGGTTCGTTGCAAATGGGATGGACTGCCTGAACCATCATACCAAAGGAACGACAAGTAATATCGACAGTTTAGGTACGATAAGGCTTTCTTCTGCACGCTTTTATTCTTTCTAGAAAAGCTAAGCTTTAAACCAAGGGCTGCTCATTTATTCAATGTCAGATGATTTGCTTCGGATAAAGCAAGCGACGTCTTTAGAATATGCACAGAATCCCCGCCTAGCTTGCCGACAGGCAGCTGTCCACCTCCGCGGCGCCTCTGCAAGCTCACGATGGCTAAAATGCCGCCTTTTTTCAGTTGCCTCCAGCCCGAAACGGGAGTTCAGCCCCCTCTGGCCGGGCGCTACCCCTACCACGACAACGACCAGTGCCCGGACGGGCAAGCCGTAAAACAGGCAGGGCAGTGGCAGTACTACGAGCCCACCACCGTGGCCGAAACCCGGGCCCGCTGCCCGCGCTGCGTGGAACTGGACCCCACCCACCGACGCACCGCGTAGCCTTAGAGGCAAAAAACTATCAACGGCAGGAGAGGAGCTTGTTAAGTCCGGCCCGGGCGTGCGGCACTGCGGCGGAATCTTTTTTACTGATTGTCCAAAAAAGGTTGTCACGCCAGAATGCCGACAGAATGGGCGGGTAGGTTTGCGGCATCCCTTCACCTAATTCCCAATCCCATGAAGAAGTACCTGCTGCTATTGGCCCTGCTGCCGCTGGCCGCCCTCTCCGCCCAGGCCCAGAAAGTGGCCGAAAAGCAAGTGCCCGCCGCCGTGCTGGCCACGTTTAAGCAGGCCCACCCCACAGCCAAGGGCGTGAAGTGGGAAAAGGAAGACGCCAACTACGAAGCCGGCTACGAGCAGGGCGAAGAAGAGCTGTCGGTGGTGATTACGCCCACGGGCACGCTGCTGGAAACCGAAACCGAGATGAAAGTAGCGCAGCTGCCGGCTCCCGTGCGCGCCGCCCTGACCAGCCAGTACCAAGGCTATAAAGTGAGTGAAGCGGCCCGGATAGTAACCGCCGCCACCGGCACGACGGTGTACGAGGCCGAAGTCAGCCGGGCGGGCAAGAAGCAGGACCTGCTCTTCAACGCCGACGGCACGGTGGTTAAAAAGTAGCCGAACGCTCAGATTGGCCGAAGAGCCACCAATTACCCAGAGGCAGTTCCTGACAGGGGCTGCCTCTGCGCTTTTACCGGAAGGGGGGGCACCGATGCAGCCTGGTCTGCTGCCCGGCTAAATCCCCTGTTCACAACGCTCTCCGGAATCCAGATTCTCGACAGATTTCGCCGCTAGGTTTGCCGCATTTCGGGCGAAGCACCGCGGCTGCCCGGGACCTATTGTTTCACGCCAGCTGTCCGAAAATGACGTTTATTGCCACTTCCCGCGCCTTGGTCGCGGTTGTTTTCCTCGGGCTCGCGGGGCCCGTCCGGGCACAGATTCCTCAGAATCCGACGCCGCCGGCCGTAGCCGATTCGCTGCACAAGTTCGAGAAGCCGGTAACGGCGGTGTTGCTGCCGGCCAAGCCCTGGTACCGCGGCAAGCTGGTCAAGGCCACCATCGTGCCGGCCCTGCTTATCGGCTACGGGGCCTACACCTTCAACGGCGGCGGCTTCTACACCAACCAGGAGGCCAGCCGCGACATCCACAAGGTGTTTCCCACGTTCCGCACCCGCGCCGACGACATCCTCATCTTCGCGCCTTACCTGGAGCTGGGGGCCGTTATCCTGTCCGGCGTGGAGTCGCGCGACGACCGCCTCAACATCGGGCTGGTGCTGCTGAAAAGCGAGCTGATTATGCTCACCACGGTGTTTGCGGTAAAGAACCTATCCCAGGAAACCCGGCCCGATGGCTCCGACAACCTCTCCTTTCCCTCGGGCCACACCGCCCAGGCCTTTTTGGCGGCCAGCATCGTGCACACCGAGTTCCGGGACAAAAGCCAGTGGTACGGCATCGGGGCGTATACCATCGCCACGAGTGTGGCCGCGCTGCGCATGATAAACAACAAGCACTGGCAGAGCGACGTGGTGGCCGGCGCGGGCTTTGGCATCCTTTCGGCCCACCTGGGCTACCTCACCCACCGCAACCGCTGGGGCCGCAAGCCGACGCTGGTGGGCCTGAACGTGGCCCCGGCCTACTTCGGGGGCGGCACCCCGGGCCTAACGCTGAGCTGGCGCGCCCACTAAACGGGCGAAAGGCGCCTTGCTGCTCCTTACTCTTCTGCCTTTGCCATGACCATTCTCACCTCCCTGCTTGGCTTTTTCCGCCTGCTCTGGCAGCAGCACCGCAGGCTGCTGCTCGGGCTGCTGCTGGGTTTTATCGGCCCCTGGTGCGTGTTTATCAAGGTGGCCCAGGAAGTGTGGGAAGACAAGGGCTTCCGCGGCGACCAGGCCATCCTGGAGTTCCTCTATGCTCACGCCAACCCAGGTCTGAACGCGGTGGCCCTGTGGATGGCCCGGGCCGGCGGCACGCTCTGGACGCCGGTGGTGGAAGCGGCCGTGCTGCTGGGCCTGTTGCTGGCCCGTCAGCGCCGGGCAGCCCTGTTTTTTATCCTTTCGGTGGGCGGGGCCGGCGCCCTGAACCTGTTTGCCAAGCTGCTGCTGGCCCGCGCCCGCCCGGCGTTCTGGGTTTCTATTGCCCCGGAAACCACCTACAGCTTTCCCAGCGGGCACGCCATGGGCGCGGCGGCCCTGGCCCTGACGCTGGGGGTGCTGCTCTGGCCCACCCGGGCCCGCTGGATGGCCGTGGTCCTGGGCATGGCCTGGGCGCTGCTCATGGGCTGGTCGCGCATGTATTTGGGCGTGCATTTTCCCTCCGACGTGCTGGCCGGGTGGGTGGGCTCCATCGGCTGGGTCGGGGGCATGCACCTGCTCTTCGACCGCTACGCCCTAGACCTGCGTCGGCTGTGGCGCGACACGCGCACCTACTGGCTGGCCCGGCACGGTTCGCAGCACCACTAAATGGCTTCCGCTTCAGAATTGCTTCAGATTGCTTCCGTATGATGCTTTTGCCCGCCCGGCTTTCGGGTAAGGGCTCCGTTTTACCACTTTCTCCGCTCTATGAAAAAGCTTCTTGTCTCCGCCGTGGTGCTGGGCGTTGTAGCCCTACTGGCCTTCTTCTGGTTTCGGGTAGCGGCACCCGAGCGTCCCCGTTCCGCCGCTTCCATTCCCGCCGCCGTGATGACGGCCTTTCAAACGGCGTACCCCAACGCCCGCGCCGTGAAGTGGACCCGGGAACACGGGCAGTTCGAGGCCGAGTTCAACGACGGCGCCACCGAGAAAAAGACCTGGCTCATGTTCACGAACGCCGGCGCCGTGACGGAGACCGAAGTCGAGATTGACCCGGCCGAGCTGCCGGCCCCGATAAGCGCCCGTCTGAGCACCTACTACAAGGGCTACGACGTGACGGAAGCGGCCATCATCAAGCCCGACAGCGGCGGCACGATTTACGAAGCCGAAATTACGCAGGGCACCAACCAACGCGACGTGTACCTGCTGGCGGACGGCACCGAAGTCAAAAACACCGAAACCAAGAAGGCCGACGCGACGGGGCTGTAGCCCCTTCCGCAACCGAGCCGCTTGGCTAAGCTACCCAACAGCGATTCTGCTGTTGGAATCTGCGATTCGAGCGCCGGGATGGCCCATTCAGATTTGCTTCAGAAAGGGCACCGAAACTTGTGCGAATCATCGCCTCCCGCGCTTCACCCGCGGGCCTCCTTTCCGGCCCGCGCTGCAGTAGTAGAACAGTCCTTTTGTTGCACCAACACCCGTTGCCGTGACCGTTACCCCCCCGAATCACCTCCCTGTTACCCCGGCCACCCCGCCCCGCTGGCGCGGCCTGTGGCTGCTGGCGCTGCCCTTGCTGCTGGCGGGCTGCGCCGGCACCAAGTCCACTTACACCCGCGAGCACGTGGCCCGGCGCCTGCAGGCCCGCGGCGGCTATGACATTGGGACGGCCCGCACGGCGGCGGCTCCGGCCCCGGCGCTGCCCAACCTGCAGGACGGCCTGAGCGAGGACGAAACCGTGAACCTGGCCCTAACGCGCAACCCCGCTTTCCAAGCTGACCTAAGCGCGCTGGCCCTGGCGCAGGCCGATTTGCAGGACGCCGGTCTGCTGGCTAACCCCGTGCTCAGCGGCGTGACGGCCTTTGGCACTTCGCCCGTGTCCCTGGCGCTGAACTTCGCCTCCGACCTGCTCTGGCAGCGCCCCGGCCGGGTGAGTGCCGCTCAGTTTGAAACCCAGCGCGTGGCCGAAAGCCTGGTCACCCGCGGGCTGCTCGTGAGCCGCGACGCCCAGGTGAGCTACACCGACATCACCCTGGCCGACGAACGGCTGCGCATTGCCCGCGAGGCCATCACCATGCGGGCCGAAGTGGCGCGCATCGTCCGAGCCCGCTACCGCGTGGGCGAGGCCAGCGAACTGGAAACCGTGGCGCCAAGTGCCGACTCCCTGCGTGCCGTGGACGACTACTACCGCGCCCGCCGCGACGCCCAGGTGGCCCGCCTGCGCCTGTTTGCCACCCTGGGCCTGGATTCGGTGAATGCCGATTCCGTGCGGTTCACGGTAGTTCCGGCGGCAGCAACCACGGTGCCGCCGCTGCGCACGCTGCTGGATTCGGCTTACGCAGCCCGGCCCGACCTGTGGGCGGCCCGCATCGGCATCGAGGGCATCGGCAAGCGATTGCGCTGGGAGCGCAGCCGGGTGTTCTCGTTCGTGCTTTCGCTGAATGCGCGCCTGAATGACCCCAATCCTGTGCATCTGGGGCCGGGCGCGGCTATTGGCCTGCCCATTTTCAACCGCAACCAGGGCCGCATCTCGCGGGTAAAAGCCGAGCTAGAGCAAGCCTCCTGGCAGTACCTGGCCCTGCGGCAGACCGTGAACCTGGACGTGCGGGAGGCCTACGCTCAGTACGAGCAGGCCACCCAGAGCGTGGCGCTGTGGGAGCGCAGCTACCTGCCCAGCCTGACCGACGCGCTGCGCCGCTCCACCAAGGCTTTCATAAACGGGGACTTTCCCTACGTGCAGGTGGCCGAAACCACCCGCCAGCTGCTCGACGCCCGCCAGCGCGCCGCCGATGCCCGCGCCGACCAGCGCCGCGCCCTGGCCCGGCTGCGCTACGCCGTGGGCGGCCGCTTCTAACTCTTAGCATTCTTTCCTCTATGTATTTCCCCTCGTTCGCATCCCCCCTGCTGGTGGCTTCCCGCTGCCTGGCACTGACGGGCCTGCTCGCCGGCGCGGCCGCCTGCGGCAAAGAAGAAAAGCCCAAGGCCATCAGCCCCTCCGAAGTTGAGAACCCGGTCAAGGAGTCGGAGCTGACCACCGTGACCATCACCGCGGACGCGGAAAAACGGCTGGGCATTAAAACTGTGGCCGTCAAAACCGACAACGTGCAGGCCACGCGGGAGGTAGGCGGCGAAATCCAGGCGGTGCCGGGCCAGGCCGTGACCATCGTGGCGCCCGTGCAGGGCACGCTGCGCGGCGGGGCGGGCCTGACGGCCGGCCAGCGCGTGCGTCAGGGGCAGACGCTTTATAGCCTGGTGCCGCTGCCCGCCGAGCGCGACCTGCTCACCCTGGACCAAGGCACGGCGCAGTCACGCACCCAACTGCAGGTGGCCCAGGCCCGCCTGCAGCGAGCCGAGGAGCTGCTGGCCGACCGCGCCGGTAGCGTGCGGGCCCGCGACGACGCCCGGGCTGACGTGGCCCTGGCCCAGCGCGCCCTGGCCGACGCCCGCGCCCGACAAGGGGCAATGAACGGCAACACCGGCGGCGGGCAGGCCCTGCCCATCCGGGCGCCGCTGAGCGGGGTGGTGCAGCGCGTGAGCGTGGCGCCGGGCTCACTCGTTACGGCCAACACGGTTTTGTTGGAGCTGGCCGCGCTTAACAAGGTGTGGGTGCGCGTGCCGCTCTTCGTAGGCGACTTGCGCCGCTTGGGCAAGGAGCAGTCCGTAACGGTGCGGCCCTTGAACGGGGGCGCGCCGCGGCAGGCCCGGGCGGTGGAAGCCCCCTTGCTCAGCGCCTCGGCAGGGACCGGGACCGCCGGCACGGGGACGGCCAGCACGGGCACAGCCGACGTGTTTTACGAAATTGACAACACCGACGAAGCGTTCCGGCCCGGCGAGCGGGTGGCCGTGGACGTGACGCTGGGCAACGCCGCGAGCGGGGCCACCAACGGCGCCACGGGAGCGGTGGCCAGTACGCCGGCGCTCACCATCCCGGCCGCCGCGCTGCTCTACGACGCCTCGGGCGGGCAGTGGGTGTACGTGCGCACCAAGCCCCTGCAGTACACCCGTATGCGGGTGGAGGTGCAGCGGGCGGTGGGGGACCAAATCGTCATCTCGCGGGGCGTGAAAGCCGGCGCGGAGGTCGTGACCGACGGGGCGGCGGAGTTATTCGGAACTGAATTTGGCGGCAGCCACTAAATCAACGGGTGACCAAGCGAATAGCGGGACGGGTAAAGGCTCCAGTGGGGTTCTTTTCCCTTCGCCTAGTTGGCTGCTTACCCCTTTAGCCTAGACTTATGAAGTGGATAATAGAATCGGCGCTGCGGCTGCGGCTGGTGGTCGTCATCTTGTTTGGCGTCTTGTTGGTAGCGGGCCTGCAGGTGGTGCGCAACACCCCGCTGGACGTGTTTCCGGAGTTCGCGCCGCCCTACGTGGAGGTGCAGACCGAGGCGCCCGGCCTGAGCACGGCCGAGGTGGAAGCGCTGGTGAGCGTGCCATTGGAAAACGCGCTGAACGGCACGCCGGAGGTCAAGAAAATTCGCTCCAAATCGGTGCTGGGCCTCTCGTCGGTGGTGCTGTACTTTCCGCAGGGCATCGACATCAACAACGCCCGGCAGGCCGTGCAGGAGCGGCTGGCGCGGGTGGCGCCCACGCTGCCCGGCGTGGCCCGCCCGCCCGTCATGCTTTCGCCGCTGTCGTCAACCAGCCGGGTGCTCAAGATTGGGGTGTCGTCGGACAGTCTGACGCAGGTGGAAATGACGACCCTGGCCCGGTGGAGCATCCGTCCGCGCCTGATGGCCGTGCCCGGGGTGGCCAACGTGGCCATCTGGGGCCAGCGCGACCGGCAGCTGCAGGTGCTGGTGAACCCCGAGCAGCTGCGCACCCTGGGCCTGACGCTGGCCGAGGTGGAAAAGGCCGCGGCCGACGCCACCACGCTGGCCGGCGGCGGCTTCATCGACTCGCCCAACCAGCGCCTGGCCGTGTCGCAAAGCTCGGCCATTCAGACCGCCGCCGACCTGGCCCAGATGCCCGTGACCTTCCGCAACGGCGTGAGCCTGAAGCTGGGCGAGGTGGCGCAGGTGGTGGAGGGCTTCCCCGCGCCCATCGGCGATGCCGTGATTAACGACGGCCCGGGCCTGCTGCTCATCGTGGAAAAGCAGCCCGGCGCCAACACCCTGGAAGTAACCCGGCAGGTGGAAGCGGCCCTGAACGCCATGCGACCCGGCCTGAAAGGGCTGGACATCGACTCGACCATCTTCCGGCCCGCGACCTTCATTGAGATGTCCCTGGCCAACCTGAACAAGTCCCTGCTCATCGGCTGCGTGCTGGTGGTGCTGGTGCTGCTGTTCTTTCTGTACGAGTGGCGCACGGCCCTCATCAGCGCGCTGGCCCTACCCACCTCCCTCATCGCGGCGGCCTTGGCCCTGCGCTACTCCGGCAAAACCATCGACACCATGGTATTGGCCGGCCTCATCATCGCCCTGGGCGAGGTGGTGGACGACGCCATCATCGACGTGGAAAACATCATGCGCCGGCTGCGGCTCAACCACGAGGCCGGCTCGCCCAAAACGGCGTTTGCCGTGGTGTACGAGGCCAGCATGGAGGTGCGCTCGGCCGTGATTTACGGCTCGGTCATTGTGGCGCTGGTGCTGCTGCCCATTTTCCTGCTACCGGGGTTATCGGGGGCGTTTTTCCAGCCGCTGGCCTTTGCCTACGTGCTGGCCATCCTCGCCTCGCTGTTCGTGGCCCTGACGTTGACGCCGGCGCTGGCGCTGATTCTGCTGCCCAAAGCGGCTGAGAAGAAGTCGAAGGACTCGCCCGTCGTGGCCTGGCTCAAGCGGCACTACGCCCGCATCCTGCCCGGCCTGCTGGCCCGGCCCAAGGGCGTGGCCTGGTCGCTGACGGCGGCCGCGGTCATCTCCATGCTCACGCTGCCGTTTTTCGGCCAGGAGTTTCTGCCCAACTTCAAGGAGTACGACTTCCTGATGCACTGGGTGGAGAAGCCGGGCACTTCGCTGCAGGCCATGAGCCGCATCACCGTGCGGGCCAGCAAGGAACTGCGGGCCATCCCCGGCGTTCGCAACTTCGGCGCCCACATCGGGCGGGCCGAGGTGGCCGACGAAGTGGTGGGTCCCAACTTCACCGAGCTGTGGATTTCCGTGGACCCCAAGGTGGACTACGAACAGACCGTGGCCAAAATCCAGACCGTGGTGGACGGCTACCCGGGCCTGTACCGCGACCTGCTGACTTACCTGCGGGAGCGAATTAAAGAGGTGCTCACCGGCACTTCGGCCACCATCGTGGTGCGCATCTTCGGCCCCGACCTCGACCAGCTGTACACCAAGGCCAAGGAAGTGGGCGCCAAGCTCGAAGGCGTGGAGGGCGTGGTCGACCTGAAAGTGCAGCAGCAAACGCTGGTACCGCAGATTCAGGTGAAGATGAAGCCCGAAGCCGCGGCCCGCTTCGGCCTGAACCCCGGCACCGTGCTCCAGGCAATCAGCACGCTGGTGAAGGGCCGCAAGGTGGGCGAAATCTACCAGGAGCAGAAGATTTTCGACGTGGCCGTGTGGGGCCAGCCGGCCGTGCGCTCTGACTTCGGCGCCGTGCGCGACCTGCTCATCGGCCTGCCCGGCGGCGGGGCCGTGCCCCTGCGCGAAGTGGCCGACGTGCGCATCGTGCCCACGCCCAACGAAATCACCCGCGAAGCGTCCTCCCGCCGCATCGACGTGACGCTGAACGTGCGCGGCCGCGACCTGGGCTCGGTGGCCCGCGACGTGCAGGCGCAGGTCGACGGCGTGGCCTTTGGCAACGGCTACCACCCCGAAATCCTGGGCGAGTACGCCGAGCGACAGGCCTCGCAGAACCGCATGCTGAGTCTGGTGCTGCTCTCGCTGGTGGGCATTTTCTTGGTGCTGTATACTGACTTCGGCACCGTGCGCCTGGCGGTAATCGGGATATTGAGCTTGTTCTTCGCCGTGTCGGGCTGTTTGCTGGCCGCGTTTCTCTCCGGCGGGGTACTCTCGCTGGGCTCCATCGTGGGCTTCATCACGGTGCTGGGCGTAGCCGCCCGCAACAGCATCATGCTGGTCAGCCACTACCGCCACCTGGAGGTGGAGGAAGGCATGCCCTTCGGCAAAGAACTGATTATTCGCGGCTCGCTGGAGCGGGTGTCGCCCATCATCATGACAGCCCTGACCTCGGTGCTGGCCCTGCTGCCCATCATCCTGGCCGGGAACGAGCCGGGCTCGGAAATCGAGCACCCCATGTCGGTGGTGATTCTGGGCGGCGTCATTACCTCCACCGTGCTCAACCTGCTGGGCATGCCGGCGCTCTACTGGGCCTTCGGGCGCAAGGCGGGTGCGGAGCCCGTGCCAGCTGAGCCAGCTGTTTCGTAGCGGTTATGACAGGCATCTGCCTCACCGTAAAAGCCATAAGCCGGCCGCCCGCGGCTTGGACCGGTACCGTGCTCGTGTTGCTGCTCAGCAGCTGCCTGACGCCGCGCACGGCCCTGCCGCCCCCGGTGGCGGTGGGGCCTGAAACGGTGCGGGTGGGGCCTGAAACGGTGCGGGTAGGGCCTGAAACGGTGCGCACGGTGGCCGGGGCCCAGTACGAGCGGGGCCGGCTGCACCGCTGGCTCTGGGGCACCCACTACCGGACCATCTGGGCCACACCCGTCACCGTGCCCGTGCTGCACCTGGCCACGGCCGTGCCGGGCGGGTTCACCCCGCTGCGCGAGGGGGGCTCGTTTCAAACCAAAAACCTGCGCCTGGAAACCCCCACGGGGCGCCAGTACGTGCTGCGCTCGGTGGACAAGGACGCCACCCACGCGCTGCCCGCCAGCCTGCGCGACGGCTGGGTGGGCCGGCTGATGAAGGACCAGACCAGCGTGATTCATCCCTACGGGGCCTACATCGTGCCGGCCCTGGCCGATGCGGCGGGCGTCTACCACACCAACCCGCGCCTGGTGTACCTGGGCGACGACCCGGGCCTGGGCGAGTTCCGGGCCTCGTTTGCCAACGCCCTCTACCTGCTGGAAGAGCGGCCCGACGGCGACCAGCGGGCCGTGGCCAGCTTCGGCCGCTCGGCCCGGGTGGTCAGCTCCCGGCAGGCGTTCGAGCACCTGCGGGCCGACAACCGCCACCGCGTGGACGCCCGCCACTACCTGCGCAGCCGGCTGTTCGACATGTGGCTGGGCGACTGGAGCCGGCGCGAGGACCAGTGGCGCTGGGCCACCTACGCCCGGCCCGACAGCGCCGTGCTGTACCGGGCCATCCCGCGGGACCGGGACCACGCCTTTTTTAAGTTCGACGACGGGGTGCTCACCCGCCTCATCAGCTACGTCAAGGCCAACTACCAGAGCTTTGGGCGGGAAATCCGGCTCGCCGACGTGGAGGGCCTGAACCAAGCGGCCCGGCCCATGGACAAGTCGCTGCTGGTGTACCTCACCGCCGCCGACTACCAGCAGGTGGCGGACTCGTTGCGCCAGCAGCTCAGCGACGCCGTGATTGACCGCGCCCTGCAGGCGTGGCCGGCGCCGGTTCAGGCGCTGTCCGCCCGCGAGTTCGGCGACAAGCTGCGGGCCCGGCGCAGCCAGCTGCCGGCCGTGGCCGGCCGGTTCTACGAGCTGCTGGCCCGCGACGTGGAGCTGCCCGGCACGGACCGGGCCGAGCGTTTCGTAGTGGAAGGCGTGGAAGGCCGCCAGCTGCGGGTGCGGGTGCTGGACGTTGCCAGTGGGGCGCTGGTGGGGGAGCGCACCTTCGACGCCCAGTTCACGCGCCGCCTGCACCTGTTTGGGCTGGGGGGGCGACGACGTGTTTGAGGTGCGCGGCCACCTGCCCGCCGGGCTGGCCGTGGCGCTCTACGACGGCGCGGGCCGGGACCGGTTCACGTTTGCCCCCGACCTGCAGGCGCCGGACAAGGTCGTGGTGCGAGAGAGCGGCGACGGCAACCAACTGGCCGAACACCCAGCAGTCAAAACCGAGGCGTACCGGCCCCAAGCCGACGAGTTCGACGCCGCCGGTTGGCTGCTGCGCCACCGCCTGTATTAGCCGAAAATAGATGGCTTGGGCAGTTACGTCGTAGCTGCCGGGAGCGCCAGCCCCGTTCACCAACTTTTCTCACCTTATTTGCCCGTCCCATGTGGTGGCACTACGCCTTGCTTTCCGCCCTGTTTGCCGCACTGACTGCCGTCCTGGCCAAGGTGGGCATCAGGGGCGTGGATTCTAACCTGGCCACGGCCGTGCGCACGGCCGTGGTGCTGGTGCTGGCCTGGGGCATCGTGTACTTTCGGGGCGGGCTCGCCGGCCTGCCCGCGCTCACCCGCACCAACCTGTTGTTTCTGGGGCTGTCGGGGCTGGCCACGGGCCTGTCGTGGCTCTGCTACTTCCGGGCCCTGCAGCTGGGCACGGTATCGCAGGTGGCGCCCGTCGACAAATTGAGCGTGGCGCTGGCCATCGGCCTGTCGGTGGCGTTTCTGGGCGAGCGGCTGAGCTGGCAGACCGGCGTGGGCGCCGCCCTCATCGTTGCCGGCACGCTGGTGCTGGTCTGGAAATAAACCCCCACCTAGGGAATGCCGGGCATCTACCCTATAATAAGGAGCGAAAAAGCCGCTGCTCAGAATTCCCACAGAATCGAATGGCTTCTTTGGTCTTTATCCCCTGACCCTCCCTTATGAAACTGCTGCTGGTAGAAGACGAAGCGGCCCTGCGCCTGACCCTGGTGGACGCGCTCCGCCAGGGCGGCTACGTGGTGGAAGTGGCCGCCGACTTCGCGCAGGCCTACGAGAAAATCAAGCTTTACCAGTACGACTGCGTGCTGGTGGATTTGACCCTGCCCGACGGCGACGGGCTGGATTTGGTGCGCACGCTCAAGGCCGACGGCTCGCTGGCCGGGGTGCTGGTACTCACCGCCCGCGACGGCATCGACGACCGGGTGCAGGGCTTGGATTTGGGGGCCGATGACTACCTGGTCAAGCCCTTCCACCTCTCCGAGCTGAACGCCCGGCTCCGGGCCCTGCTGCGGCGGCGCCAGTTTCAGGGCCAGCACCACATCGTGTTTCGCGACCTGCTGGTCTGGCCAGAGTTGGCCGAAGTGCACGTAAGCGGGGAACTGCTCACGCTCACCCGCAAGGAGTACGATTTGCTGCTCTACTTCCTGGCCAACCCCGGGCGCCTGCTCACCAAGGAAGCCGTGGCCGAGCACCTGTGCGGCGACCAGGTGGACGCGGCCGACTCGTTCGACTTCATCTACACCCACATGAAGAACCTGCGCAAAAAGCTGCAGGAAAAGGGGGCCGACGGCTACATCCGCACCATCTACGGCGTGGGCTACAAGCTCAGCACCGAATAATAATGCTTACGCCCCCTGTTTCCGCCGCATGAAGCTGCTCGCCGCCACCACCCGCTACTACCTGCGCCTGACGGTGGGCCTGTTTGCCCTAGCCAGCGTGCTGCTTTACCTGGGCTTCGACTGGGCCTTGCGCAACGAGATAGAGGAGTTGCTCTACAACCGGCAGCTGCACCTGCAGAAGCAGGTGGCCCGGGGCTTGCCCTTGCCCGCGCCCGCGTTTGCCGACAACCTGGACCGCAGCCCGCAGCCCCGGCCGCTGGGGTTTTCCGATACCCTGTTGCTGGACCCGGTGGAGGACGAGATGGTCCCCTACCGCCAGCTCACCTTCCGGCTGCAACCGGCAAGGGCGGGCAGCGCGCCGGAGTGGGTGACGCTGCGCAAGTCGCTCGTCGAAACCGAGGACGTGCTGCTCGTGGTGGTGGGGGTGCTCATCGTGGTGCTGGCGTTGCTGCTAGGCGGGGTGGTGGCCCTCAACCACTGGCTGGCCCGCCGCATCTGGGCCCCGTTTCAGCACACGTTGGCCACGCTGCGCGGCTACGATTTGCAGCGCCACCAGCCCCTGTCCCTGCCCACGCCGACCATTGACGAGTTTGGGGAGCTCAACCAGGCCCTGAACACGCTGAGCGAACGGCTGGTGCGCGACTACGAGAGCCTGCGCCAGTTCACGGAAAACGCGGCCCACGAAACCCAGACGCCGCTGGCCATCATTCAGGCCAAGCTGGAGCAGCTGCTGCAGGCGCCCGCGCTACAGGACGACGAGGCACTGGCCACCCTGGTCAGCGACGCCTGGGGCGGCACCCAGCGCCTGTCGCGCCTGCACCAGTCGCTGACCTTGCTCACCCGCCTCGAAAACCACCAGTTCGCCCCCGCCCAGGCCGTGTCGGTGCAGCTGGAGCAAGTCCTGCGCGACCGGGTAGCCATGCTCGAACCCCTGCTCGAAGCCCGCCAGGTGCAGCTCACCCTGCACGCCGACCCGCCGCTGCCGGAGCTCACCATGCACCCCGGCCTGGCCGACTCGCTGCTGCAGAACCTGCTGCACAACGCCATCAAGCACAACCACCCCGGCGGACGGGTGGACGTGCGGCTCAACCGCCGGGGGCTGGAAATCAGCAACACCGGACCGACCTTAACCACCGACCCGGCGCAGTTTTTCGAGCGGTTCCGCAAGCACAACGCGGCCTCCGACTCGCCGGGGCTGGGGCTGAGCATCGCCCAGCACATCTGCGCTTACTACGGTTTCGGCATTGCCTACGACTTCACTCAAGTCGGCAACCGCCACACCTTGCGCGTGCAGTTTCCCTGAGTTTGTCCTCTCTGTTATTCTTATCCGGTATTACCATGCGCTCTGGACGTATTTTCTTACCGACACTGTTAGCGGGCGGTCTGCTGATGGGCACGGTTCCCGCACTGGCCCAGCAGCCCATGGCGGCCGACTCAGCGGCACCCACCACCCGGCCCACGCTGCTGCGCCGCAGTGCGCGTTGGGCCATCCAACCGGCTGGCCGGCGTGTGCTCGTGCCGGTGCTGCTGCTGGGCGCCGGGGCCCTGACCACGCACCGGATAGAACTGATTGAATTCGATGAGGAGGTACGCGAGGAGCTGCACGAGCACCTCCGGCCAGTCCGCACCTCCATCGACGACCAGCTGCGCCACGTGCCGGCTTATGCCACCGTGGGCCTGAGCCTGCTGGGCGTCAAGGGCAAGCACAGCACCGTCAACCAAGCCTTATTATTCGCCTTGACCTACACCATTAACAACACGCTGACGAGTAACCTCAAGCGCCTGACTCACGTCGAACGGCCGCAGGGCAGCAGCTTCGACTCGTTTCCCAGCCAGCACACCAGCGCTGCCTTCTCCGCCGCCCGCTTCCTGGACCGGGAGTACGGGGAGCGCAGCGTCTGGTACAGCGTGGGCGGCTACGCAGTCGCGACGAGCGTGGGCGCATTGCGCGTGGTCAAAGACAACCACTGGTGCTCCGATGTGTTGGCCGGCGCGGGCGTGGGCATGATTTCCACCGAGCTGGCTTACTGGGTGTACCCCCACCTGCAGCGCCTGCTGCCCAAGGGGCTGCAGGAACGGGCGGTGATTCTGCCTTACTACCAAAGTGGGGCCACCGGCTTGTCCGTGGCCGTGGTTCTTTAGGCCAGTTCGGGCACGATGCGGTGCCGTGCCAGCTAAACGCGTTACGCCTTGCTGGCTGAATTTTTAGTTTAGACCCTCCTTTCCAATCTTGCATGTTTGCTTTGCCCCGCCTGTTTCTGCTGATGGCCATCGTCTGGTTTGCGCTCGGGTGCAGCTCTACCTTCAAAGAGGTAAACCAGGAAGCCTCGGCCGCGCCGGTTTTCAATGTTCCCGCGCTGTTCGGGAAAGACATCGACCAGGTAGCAAGCGCCCTCGGTCGACCCGAGTGGGACAGCGTCTCGTCGGACGCTGCGGAAAGCATCCGACTCTTTCGCCGGGACACCGTTTTGCTGCGCGTCGGCTACGCTGCGCCCACCCGTAAAGTGCACAGCTTTCTAATCCAATCCGCCCACGCGCAAACCGGCGACTACCGGTCCTTGCTGCGACTGGTCAATCTGACTGGCAGCGAGCCCGTGCTGGTCGTGGTACCACTCGTTTCCAACACCAATTCCGGCAGGTACAGCGGAGTCAAAGTGTTTGTGAAGGACGGCGCGGGGCTTTAGCAGCAGGGCGGGCAAATTTCCAGAGATTAGGAACGATAACCCTTAATTATCATCCCTAATCTTTTCGTACTTTTGCCCGGCCGATTTTTACCAAACCAGCCGCGCCCGGGCGTTCGTGAGCACTGCGCCGGATAGTCATTCACGCCTGCACCCATGAACGAACAAAAGGGAAAGAAAGAGCAAGTGGCCGTCGTGCCCGCCTCGTCGCTGGCCGAGATGGGCGAAGCCCTAGCCGCGCACGTCGGCCGCTACTTTGTCGAGGGGCTGCACGGCGCGGACAACACACGCCTGGCGTATTCGGCCGACCTGAAAAGCTTCGAGGCGTACTGCGAAGCCAACGCCCTGACGCCGTACCCGGCCGACGCAGCGACCCTGGCCGCCTACATTGCCCACCTGGCCGACCTGCCCCGCAAGCTGGCCACCATCCGCCGGCACCTGGCTGCCATCCAGAAGAAGCACGAGTTGCACGGCCACCCGTCGGCCGTGGGCTCCAAGCCGGTCGAAACCGTGCTGCGCGGCATCGGCCGCGTCGTGGGCAAAAAGCAGAAGCAGGCCCCGGCCTTCACCGTCGAGGCCCTGAAGCAGGCCATCCGCGGGCTGGACCTTACCACGCCCGTGGGCCTGCGGGACCGGGCCATCCTGCTGCTCGGCTTCGCGGGGGCCTTCCGGCGCTCGGAGCTGGTGGCTCTCAACGTCGAGGCGCTGGAATACAAAAACGGAGCGCTGGTGCTGCACCTGGATAAAAGCAAAACCAACCAGCAGGGCGAAACCGAAGACAAGGCGGTGTTCTACGCGCCGACCCCGCTATTCTGTCCGATTCGGGCCTGCGAGGAATGGCTGGCGGTGCTGGGCCGCACGTCCGGGCCGCTGTTCGTGTCGATGGTGCGCGCCAAGCCGGGACAGCCGGGCCGGCCGGGCGCCCGCCGCCTGACCGATGGCCGGCTGAATAGCGTGGTGAAGGCTCACTTGGGCGACAAGTACTCGGCCCATTCGCTGCGGGCGTCCTTTATCACCGTTGCCGTGCTCAACGGCCAGTCCAATAACTTCATCAAGAACCAGACGAAGCAGAAGACCGACGAAATGATTAGCCGCTACACCCGCCTGACGGATGTGATTGCATACAATGCGGCGCAATCCCTAGGGCTGTAATGCCGGCGTCGATGTAATTACAAAAAAGGCATTAGGAGAAACGCTTTTCTAGAGCCCAAAAACCGTTATTCGTTCTTACGGCACCTAATAGATGGCCTCTATCTGCCTCCGCTACCTGCCATCTTCCCGTCGCACAATAAAGCGTTACTTTAGCTTGGCCAAACTACATCCAAGTAATATAATGGACCTTTTCTGGGCGTTTTTACCGAAAAAGACAAACCCGTCCGCAGTCGGCCGGTTCTGCGCGCTGGTTCTCGGGATGCTGCTGGTTTTGCCGCCGTTGCGCGGGCAATGCCAAGGCAACGCAGTAATCGAAGATGAAATCAAAGCGGTGAAGGAGGCCTTAGCCAAGAACAGGAGGCCGACCACCTTTTCCAACACCGTAGAGGACATGTATTTTGACTGCGCAGCCCGCAAGCTGGCCTCGCAGTATTTCAGCTTAACCGAGGCGGAAAGAAGCAAGGTTAAAAAGCTGGATTTTTACGCCCTCCATATGAAAAGCTACGCCGCGGCGTGCATCAACAACGTGATGGAGGAGGTCAAGCGCATTAACAAAAGCAGAAATGTGAAGGTGGAAGTTTACCGCGAGCAGGCGTTTAAGGAATATTTGAAAAAGGAGCTAAGCAAGGACATTGAGAGCGACGAGACCACACGCGGCAGAGTGAATTATGAGGACTTGTGTAACTGCATCTACAGCAAAGTCAAGTACACGCCTTTGGAAAACGGGAAACTAATGGACATGGGGGACCCCAAGGGCTATTACAACACTCATGTACTGCCACCATGCATCAGCGTTTCCTTGATTGCCGTGGACCCCGACGCGAAAGCGAACGAGGCCAAGGCCGCCTTTTCCGCGAGTCTCTACGACGATGTGAGCGGTACCTTGCCGCAGGAGCGCATCAAAACGCTGCCCTATAAGGGTACGCGCACCATCGCCTTCTCCATCGGCAAAACGGCTTACGACGGCGTGATTGATTCCGGCGCTTCGTACTTGGTACTGACCACCGACATTGAGCGCGAACTACTCCTAGAGGGCATCATTGACAAGTCGAAGTACCTGGAGCCCGTTGAACTCGAAGTGGCCGATGGCCGCAGCATTTCAGTCCGCCGGATGGTTATCCCGAACATCGTGCTGGGCGGCTTCACGATTCGCAACGTCGTCGCCTGCGTCGTGCCAAGCGCAAAAACCATTTTAGTTGGGAAAAGCCTGCTCAATAAATTCAGGCGGTGGAGCTTCGACAACGAATCCGGCGAACTGCTGCTCGACAACCGCACCGCCCAGCAGCTCGCCCGGCCCTCTTTTTTGCAAGCCAAGCGTTCGGAATCGCGGACGCCCTGCAGCCCCGCCCCCGGTAATGAGGGGAAGGTGTATACCTACGTCGAACAGATGCCCCGCTTTCCGGGGGGGCCGGATGCCCTGCTGCCGTACATCCTCAATGCTCTTGTACGCCAGGACTCTGCGGGCAGCGGTGCTGAGGACCGGACCACGGGCAGCATCTACGTCAGCTTTACGGTAGACTGCGGTGGCAACGTAGTGGACGTCAGAATGATTAAAAAGAGCCCGACCCTCTCCGAGTACCTGCACAACGAAGTTATGCGGGTCGTCAAATCGTTGCCCGCGTTCACGCCCGGCAAGCAGAATGGCAGAGCGGTCGATGTATCGTTCACAATGCCCATCACCGTCAAATAGGGGGCTCCAGCTGGTCTTTCCCGGTTAGCCAGTTGGCCTTGGCAATGTTACCCAATACGAGTACTTATGCCACCGTAAGGTGGCCAAGCCATGAGCATCAAACGAATACTTTTCGCACTAGCCCTGGTTCTCAGCTCGCTTACAAGCTACTGTAAATCAATAGCCAGCAACCACGACTACAGCGTTACGGCTTCAGAGTTACGTATACGGTCGAAGCCAGATGGAAAGTCCGATGTACTAGGTTCGCTTCGTAGAGGTGATATAGTCCGCGTTGTGGATACAGAAGAGCAATGGGCCAAAATACGAGTAGCTGGTTCAGTCGGGTATGTAAAGAGCGAGTTCCTGGGGGAAGCTCAGCCTCTTATCAAACAGGCAACCACCTTTAAAGCCCGCTTCCTGCTGGGGTTTAGGTTCTTCATGCTTGTGCTGATAGGAATGGGAAGTATTCGCAGCATCCAGACCAGAAACAAAGATGGTCGCTTTAAAGGCGGGTTCCGCTTGAAGAAGCCCGATTTTGGCGATATGGTTTTTATCGTTTTCTCTAGCCTTGTGATTTGCTCGATAATAGGACTTGTTATCGGAGTGGCTGGCTTCTTTTAGGTGTAACTAGCTTTTCGTTAGCCTGAGTTATGTCTGAGCCCGATAAATTCAAGCCCTGCTCCAACCGTTGAACATGGAATTCCTGCAAGTATTTTCTTATGTTTCTATCTTCCTGTTCAGCTACACCTTGCTCTACGCCTGGTTGTCAATCGCTGCCGGCTCACCTTCACATTCTTCGGGGAAGCTGCGAGGTCAGTTAGTGCTCCTGCTCACAGTTGTGATAACATTCAGCGTTTATGGGTTCACATCAAAGCTCACACAGCCTCTCTATGCGCTTCTCCCAATCTTGTTGGTAGTAATTCTACTGTCGGCCTCCCGTGTTGGCTATGAGAAGGATTACGATACCAAGTCGTTCGCAAGGAGCTTCATGGTTAAAATGGGTATCTCACTGATTGTGGCTTTCTGCGCCTCTTAGACAAGAAAATTACTATACATTCACCTTTGCGTAGCTCCGCAGTCTCCAAGGCTAAGCCATTAACTTATGGTAGGAGGGCAACGTAAACTGTCACTATGAAAATTACCCAACAAGCCTCCTCGGACACCGTTACTCTCGCCCTTGACGGTGAACTGGATGCCAGTTCTTCCTCAATCCTTGACGAGAGCCTGGGTAACCCCGAATTGTTAAAATACAGCAAGGTCCTCATCGACTGCTCGAACCTGAAGTACATATCTTCAGCTGGGCTCGGGGTATTCATCTCCCACATAAAGCGCCTGCAGGATGCAAACGTTAAGCTGGTGTTCTTCAATATGAAGGACAAGATTTTTAACGTATTTGAAGTCCTGGGTCTCGATGCCCTGCTGACCATCGTTCCCACAGAGGTTGAAGCAGCATCAGCGTAATGACCAGCAGGGGCCTCGGCTTGCAACCTAACAGCCGTTGAAGTTTGGATTATTGACGAAAGAATTCATCCGCGTTGATAGGAGCTTGCGCCATATTTCCACCAGACACAGTATATAGCGTAATGGAACCAGTAGTGTAGCCCCTGCTATTGCTCATTACCTTGATGAGATTGCCCTCGTCCTTTGATTCGCTAAAACTTTGGTCAGAATCAAAATAGCCCTTTGTGCCACAGGCACTTTTACGAGTCGGATTCCAGTCTTTACCCGAAAACACTTTAAGATAGTATGTACCCGCAGGGATGCGTGACATTTTAAAGTCTGTTCCGCTACGAATGTATTCATTGCGGATTACCTTGTTATCGCTGGCCCTGGCTAAGCAGACAATGGCATCGGTACTGTTATTAGAGTTACTGAAGTTTATCCAAGCACTGCCCGAATATCGGCCTTTGCCAAAGCAGTTATCCAGTGGCGATTTACCATTTGACAACTGATTTCCCGCGTAGGGGGATACCGGCGGCTCATAATCAGCGGAGTCAAGTACGGTAGGGCCTGGTGCCGCAGTGGTAGCTTCTGCAGTACTGTTACCAGTTGTATCAGTTGACGTCGTGCTATCACATGCTGATAACGCTGCAACAAGTAGCAGCAGCAGAAAGGAGTTAAACCCTTTTGGAATCCAACAGAACAGCTCTTTGGACCGCATATTCCCGCTCAAGCCGACATCTAATCGTTGGAAAAGATTTTCGGTGGGTGCTGCACTGATGCTTTCCTTATGCTTATCAAAAGATTCAGTTTTTTTTGGGTAAAGCTTTACCATAAGGGTAAAATTCAAAAGTGCGTTTTCTCCGCCACAATATATGGGGAGTAAGTTGATAGCTAGGCACTAGGCGGGCCGTGTACTACAATTGCCGGTACCGAACTTCAAATGCTTCAATCTGGGTTTCGTTGCCTAACACCAGCAACACATCTCCGATAGCGGGGCAGTAGTTAGCGTCCGGGCTGACCACGAGTGTACCATTTTGTTGGCGCAGAGCAATGACATTCGCTCCGGTAAGGGAGCGTACATCAAGCTCACGGATGCTTCGTCCCTGCATTTCCCGACGGAGCTGCTGAAAACTGAGTTCTTCCAGGCGGAGCTTGTCAGCGCTTAGACCTGATATTAGGTCGAGGAACCGGATAACCTCGGGGCGGACGACTAAGTCAGCCATATGAGACCCCCCGATTTCATCAGGCATAACCACTGAATTAGCCCCTGCCGCTATAAGCTTACGCTCAGAGGTTTTTTCGGAAGCACGGGCAATGATGTTCAGCCGCGGATTAAGGGCTCGGGCAGAGAGTGCCACCGACATGTTATCAGAGTCTTTCGGCAGGGCCGCGATAATGGCGGATGCCCGCCCAATACCGGCTTGCTCCATAACCGGGTCTAGCGTGGCATCGCCAAACACGTAGAATATTTTTCCACCTGGGACGCCATCGCCGTCAATATCTGCGCCATTGTACCCTTCACTGAGCTGTCTGATAAGCTGCTCATTCTGTTCTATCACGACGACCCGGACGCTGTTGTTCAGTAGCTTTTGATACGCTTTACGGCCGTTGCTGCCAAAGCCGCAAATGATAACATGTCCACTGAAGCGCTTAATTTCTTGGTCTGTCCGGTACATCTTGAAAATCTTGCGTAGCTCGCCATCAAAAATGAATGTGGTTATGACCGACACTAAGTAGGCGACGACCAACAGGTTATACAGAATATAAAACGAGGTGAAGATGCGCCCGGCCTGGGACAGGGGACGAAGGACTTCATATCCGCCACCTGAGACCGTTATAACGGACATGTAGAACGCATCCGGCACATTGAAGTGCTCAATGGTCATAAACCCTGTCACGCCAATGGCCACGCTCGTTAGAGTAAGCCCGGCAGCATACTTAAGGCTATTAATCTGGGAAGGTCGCAGCATATCTAGTAGCCTCAGCTGGTGACGTCGGGTGTACGGGTAGCGAGCAGAGAAGAGGCCCGGCTATAGGGCCGGGCCTCCATCATAGGGCTTGCAAGGAAGGAGATGGCTATTTGCTGCCGGCAGTCCACTTGAAACCGAAGCCGTAGTGATTATCCGCCGCGCTGTGCCCGTTGAAGTACCGCTCTTCTTTGGTCATCACAACACCTGCCTCGGTGAACTGAATCAGTGCGGCTGCGCAGAAAATCTGGTTTTCTCCAGGGTTGTTAAGCTCCAACTTGATTTCTTCGCCATTGCTCATTTTGAAGTGCATACGGCCGTTTACCGTGCGGAAGTCCTTTGCTCCGGCATAGATGAGCGCGAATACCATCACGCGCTTGATGGTATCTGGCCGTACAATGGCCATGTTCTCGCCATCAGCTGCTCCCCCGGTACGGTCGTCCTTATCGAGAAAAATGAAGGGTGGCTTCGTAAGCGAGCCGAAATTATTGCCCAAGGGCTGAATCACGCCCTTAGAGCCGTCGTTTAGTTCGTACATGCATCCCAAATCAAGGTCAGGGGCCGCTGCTGCAGCTCCACCGCCGAATAGCTTGCCAAAGAGACCGGTGCTTTTGGTTTCCCCGCTGTTCCAGTTCAGGTTTACCTCAACTTTAAGCTGAACCTTCTGCTCCTTGCTGAGATTGATTTGGTGCTTGTCACCACGTTTTTGTAGAGTAATTGCCATGTTGTAGTTGGGTTGAATGGTGTTGGAGTAAAGGGTTGCTGCGTGGAAGTCGTGCTGGGAGTAGGCTTCTGCTTAAGGCATAATGAGGTCCCTCAGTTTGTTGGCGGCTTTGCGCTTCAGACAGGGAATGGTTAGTGAATTGCCATACATGCGGATGAACATATCCGTACCGAAAAGCCGCTGGTCAATCTCAATGTGGCGCACGGAGGTGAATCGAAACTTGTTCTCGTCGATGCCAATCAAGTACCAGTTGCGCTTGCGTACCGTAATGAAATTATTGGCAGCATCCACTTCCACAGTCCATGGAATGATGGCATTCCAGAGCTGACCGCGAAGCATCAAGTTGAAGGAAGAAGACTTGAACGTTTCAATCATGAGGGATAAGCGATAAGGGTCAAAGTATAATGCTAGTACCCATCATGGTGCACCAACGCCGTCAGCAACCCAATAGCCCGCTCAAAAGCGGGCTGCAGGTGATAGCTATTGCCGTAGGCGTAGTGCAGGAGCGTATGCCGAAAAGTCTTCGACTGGTAGTGAATGAAGGTGGTAAATTCCGCAAAGTCCGCACACAAGATGTACTTGACTACTCGAGTGTTGAAAAGAAACTCATCATTCTTGATGATGTCGTCAATGGATAGCAGATTGCGAACGGCAGCGTAATTAAGGTAATTTTCTACGGTTGGGTCGCACTCCTGGGGCCTGGCCACTTGAGCGAAATAGAGAAACAGATGAGACTGCTCGACTAGCCCCGTCCTTTCAAGAAGGTGGCATATCCGTTCTTCATGCGAGCCGGTAACGCGGATGTCGTCCAGGAATATCAGCGTTTTGCCGCGGGCAAACTCTACATCGACATAAAAGTCATCGCCCGAAATGGCTTTATCTCGCTGGGCCTTGGACATAGCTCCATAGTCCTCGTTGTAGCTATAGCTGCGAAATATCTTCCCCTCCTGCAGCGGTGCCAAGCCGTGACGGGGTATGGCGACCTCGTTGTACCTAGCTACAAAGTAATCCTTTAAGGCAAAGGTCGCTGTGGGCACAAAGTTGAAAGGCGCCGGATAGATAACGACACCTTTCGGGTTCGCCAGAGCGGGCAAAAAGCTGTTGAATCTGTCCGATTCAAGCAAGCTGTTCGCTAGCTCGCGGCCAAAGCGCCGGGCTAGGCTTTTGGAGCCGTACTTAAGTCGGCTGTACTCGTGCGGCTGAAAGCCGAAGTCGTAGTCCGCCAGGGTGGCCGTGGCGGCAGGGGGCTCAATAAGGTGGGCAGCAAACTGCTCACCCGTTCTTAAGGCGGTTGTAGGCATCTGTTAGAGTATGTTCATAAGGACCATGGACACCGATAAAAGCTACTCCCGCCTGTCGAGCGCCGAAAGCATCGGTGCGGGGGTTGTCCCCGATATGTGTATCAGGACGATGATGCGCGAGACTAAAAATCCGAGGGTCCGGCTTAGCTAGCGACACTTCATCTGAGAAAATCAACTGGTCAAAAAAGTCCATCCAGCCAAGCGACTGCAGCCATGCGCGCAGGGTTATTCCCGAGACGAAAAGCGTATTGCTTATCAAGACCAGCTTGAAATCACGAGCTAACAACCTCAGGTTCTCAGTGGTGTTTGTATCGTAGGGAAGCGCTGGAAACTTATAAGCGGCAGCTTGATATTTATCAATGAATTGTGCTAAATGCCCGAATGGGTATTTTTCCGGAACCAACTCAAGTCGGCACAGCCAATCACTGTAAAGGGTCGCCTGGGTAGGCTGCACCCCCCACGCTTCGACCAAATGGTCATAATGAAGCTTAACCGCTCGTTGCGTGTCCAGAATCTTTTCCGGGTCGAGGCCAGAGTGAAAGTGCTCCTGAACCAGATTGATTTTAGCTTGCTTAAAGTCGGTATTAGCACGCACAAGCGTCCCCCACAAGTCAAGCGATATAGTTTGTACAGCCATGTAGTAGTATCAGTCAGTAGTTTACTACTATAAGCTGTCCGGCTTTAAGTAAGCCGTTGGCGATTAGAAGCAGACCAGTCAAACAAGCTTAAAATCAGGGTCTACCAGGCTTGTCCAAATCGGGGCAGCAAGATAGCGGATAACCCCATCACTGTTTGAAAAAATGTCCTACATTTGGCTTACGTTGGAATCTCATTTTTCTAGTCAGAGTACTAATTTATGGCAATCAGTCTACAAAAAGGACAAAAGATAGATATTGGCCTTTCTCGCATTAGCGTTGGCCTGGGCTGGAACCCCAATGAAGGCAGCGGCCATGATTTCGATTTGGATGCTTCTGCCTTCATGATTAACGCGGCGCGCAAGATTCCAGCAGAAGAGTACTTCATCTTCTATGGCAACACTGACTCGCCTGACCAAGGCCTGCATCACACTGGCGATGACCCTACTGGGGGCAACAGCGCTGATGGCGATGATGAGACCATTGAGGTTGACTTGAGTAAAGTGGGTGACAGCATCCAGGAAATACTTTTCGTGGTGACCATCCACGAGGCAAGCCTACGCAAGCAGAATTTTGGACAGGTTCGCAGCTCTTACATTCGCATCGTTGACCAGGGAAACGGTTCGGAAATCGCCAAGTATGAGCTGGGCGAAGACTTCTCGATTGAAACCGGTGTAGAATTTGGCCGGCTCTATCGCCGCGACAACAAATGGCGCTTCGAGGCCTCTGGCATTGGCTACAAGGAAGAACTGGCTTTCTTCCTTGGCAAATATTACTCGGGCCAGATTATCAACTAGCTCGCCTGCGCTGTCACAATTCCTACTTAAAATATTCTGGAAGCGGCTGCAGCTACCTTCCGTAGCTATCGCCCTGTATGTATTAGCCTGTTCGTCTAGTGACTATCGCCCCTTCCTTGCGCGATTACTCGCTGGCTACAACCCACCATTCACATCACCTAACACCTATCAAACCTCTTTTCTCAAATGGCAATCTCCCTACAAAAAGGTCAAAAAGTTGACGTTGGCCTGTCTAAAATAAGCGTTGGCCTGGGCTGGAACCCTAACGAAGGCACCGGCCAAGCATTCGACCTCGACGCCTCCGCATTCATGCTGGGCGAAGGCCGTAAGCTGGTTTCGGACGCGCACTTTATCTTCTACAACAACACGGATTCCCCTGACCAGGCTGTTCATTACAGCGGTGACGATACGACCGGGGGCAATTCGGACGGTGACGACGAGACTATCCTGATTGACCTGCAGAAGGTCAGCGCAGACGTTCAGGAAATTCTTTTCATTGTAACCATCCACGAAGCCGCTACCCGCAAGCAGAATTTTGGCCAAGTGCGTAGCTCCTACATCCGCATCGTAGACCAGGGCTCCAGCTCGGAGATTGCCAAATACGAGCTAGACGAGGATTTCTCGATTGAAACCGGCATCGAATTTGGCCGCCTTTACCGTCGTGACGGGCAGTGGAAGTTCGAAGCTTCCGGCATCGGGCAGCAGGAAGAACTGGGCTTCTTCCTCAGCAAATACAACGCGTAAATCTGACTTCTGAACCTGCCCAACTCTTTCAAAGATGGCTATCAATCTAGTTAAAGGTCAAACGATTGACCTTCGGAAAAATGCTCAAGGGGAGTCCTTTGATTTATCCACTGTGACTATCGGCCTTGGCTGGGATGTACGCGGTGGTGGGGGCGAAGCTTATGATTTGGACGCTTCCGCCCTCATGCTCAATGGCAGTGGCAAGCTGGCTGGAATCAATGACGTGGTGTATTTCGGCAACCTCAAACACGCTTCCGGTAACGCCTGGTCCAATGGCGACAACCTGACCGGAGCTGGAGCTGGTGACGACGAGCAACTGGTGGTTAAGCTGGATGCCATGGGCTCACAATTTGATAAGATTGTGTTCATGGTCAATATCTACCAGGGGCGGACCCGTGGCCAGCACTTTGGCATGGTCCAAAATGCCTTCATCCGGGCTGTAGACAAGAACGGTAAGGAGATTGTGAAGTACAGCCTGTCGGGCGACGGTACCTACAACAACATGTGTTCCGTGATTTTTGGCGAAGTCTACCGCCGCGAGGGCAGCTGGAAATTCCGGGCCCTGGGCGAAGCGCTACCAGTGGATAGCCTGAACGACGTCATCAAAAATTACCAATAGTCAATCAGGCCCGTTCCTAACCAAAAGCGGTAGGAACGGGCTTTTTTGTGCGCTAACCGCGCCTTAAACCCCTTACTGAAAATGAGAAGATTACCCGTCTATCTGTTGCTGGATACGTCCGGCTCCATGAGTGGAGAGCCCATTGAAGCGGTTAAAAACGGCATGCAAGTGTTGGTCAGTGCCCTTCGGCAAGACCCCTATGCCCTGGAGACTGCTTACTTAAGCGTTATCACGTTTGATAACACCGCTCGCCAAGTAGTGCCTCTAACTGAATTATCTGATTTTCAGATACCTGACCTGAAAGCTACGACTACCACCAGCTTGGGCGCGGCCCTGCAGCTATTGGCCGAAACCACTGACCACGAAGTTAAAAAGTCAACTGCTGACCAAAAAGGTGACTGGCGGCCTGTCGTTTTCATCATGACCGATGGGGAGCCTACCGATGACTGGCGCAAGGGCCTGGCTGAATTCAAGAAACGTAAGTTTGGAATCGTTGTCGCGTGCGCGGCAGGTGCGGGTGCTAACACAAGCGTCCTACAGGAAATCACTGAATCGGTGGTGCAGCTCGATACGGCTGACTCCAAAACCATTCAAGCGTTCTTCAAGTGGGTTTCTGCTTCGGTTAGCAGCAGCAGCCGTTCGGTTGAATCGGCCGGTAAAGAACTCATTGGCCTGCAAGAGCTGCCTCCTCCTCCGGCGGAAGTTAACGTAGTCATTTAATACCTTTCCTGAATGCGCCGGCTGCCCGTCTATATACTGCTTGACACTTCGGGGTCAATGCGTGGCGAACCCATTGAGGCTGTGAAAAACGGGCTTGAAGTGCTGGTGCGTACGCTTCGGCAGGACCCCTTCACACTCGAATCGGTGCACCTGAGTCTGCATACGTTCGACCGGGAAGTTAAAATCCTGCTTCCGCTCACTGCGCTGGAAGATTTGCAGCTTCCCGATGTCACAACTCCTGACTCCGGGCCTACTCATTTAGGGGCAGCGCTGGAACTGCTATGTGCACAGTATGACAAAGAGATTATTAAGGGCACAGCCACCCAAAAGGGCGACTGGATGCCGTTACTCTTCATCATCACCGATGGCAGTCCTTCTGATTTACAACTCTACCGCCAAATGGTTGAGCAAGTGAAGAAGCGGCGCTTTGCTAGTATTGTGGCGTGTGCGGCCGGCCCGAAAGGGAAAGATGAGTACCTGAAAGAGCTAACGTCAACGGTGATTCACTTGGATACTGCGGACAGCAATACCTTTCAGCAATACTTTAAGTGGGTATCCGCAACGGTCAGCAGCGGCAACCGCAGTTTGGGGGCCAGCGATTCCCTGCCACCCCTGCCGCCCCCACCGCCCGAAGTTCATTTATTGATATGAGCAAACCTCTCCCACAGCGCAGTGGGAAGAATCATTCTATTCCATCAGTAGGAAAATGCCCCTATGAGCCCCGAACACCCTATTTCTGCTCAACCGTCCTCCGAACCAACTCCGTCAATTGAAGGAACTCCCCCCGCCGAGACCACAGCGGGGCAAGCGTCTTCAATTGAGAACCAAGCAGCCATATCACCTGATTCGGAACAGTTCCCGTTGCCTGATGTAGTGTCCTCGCCGGCTCAGCCAGAGCCGCTGGAAGCAGGTGCAGCACCCCAGCTTAGCCAACCGGCAGAACTGGTATACCCAGCCCCCCTTACCGAAGGAACCCCGATTGTTCAGCAGCCAGCGCCGGCCAGCGAAGCGCCAACTGCGGCTCCTGAAGAAGTGGCACCTGCAGTCGCGCCAACCGCAATTGCTGATGAGGTAATCGCAGTAGTTGAGCCTGTTCCACCGGTAGCGCCTCAAGCAGTAGCGGCACTAATAGAACCTGCACTGCCTATAGCCCCCGCTGTTGCGCCAGTAGTGGAGGCTTCTAACGGGGTATTCGTCAGTGGTAAAGCCATCGTTCTGCCAAATGGTAAGGTCGGTGAATCCTATTCGTTTAAATTCACCCCGGATGTAGTTGACCTGGGCTCCTGCCTCAATATTCGGGTGCTAGGTCCTGAGGGGCTCGGCCTGACATTTGACCAAGCTACGCAGGCTTTGGCCGGCATGCCTTCGCTAGCTGGACAGCACGAGCTACGGCTGAGCTATCAGCCGGCGACGGCTAAAGCTGGTGACCCTGCGCACATTCGCGCCTTGCAGTGGTATGTTAACCCTGACCCTCGCTCCCTTTGGACGGAACATGAGCCAGCGGCCGACTTGTTGGCACGCAAAGACCATGTTGCCCATCAAATAGTAGCGGAGGGCCCGAAAACGATTGTTGCCGCTAGCCGGCGCGGGAGGTCCCACGCCAAGGATGCCAAGTTTCGGGAAGATGACTTCCGGTGTTATTTCCAGACTGAATCAAAAAGCTATGTCCTAGCCGTTGCTGACGGTGCAGGGTCAGCTACCATGTCTCGTGAGGGCTCACGCCTGGCTTGTGAAACGGCCACTGACCACGTTTTAAGCGCCCTTAGCGGGGAAACGTCAGCCAAGCTTCGGCAGCTCACCGATGCGTACGATGCAGCGGAAGGAAGTCCTGAATCCCGCAAGGCCCTGCAGGACGAACTATACAAGCTGCTGGGCAATGCAGCGCTGTTAGCCGCCCGGCAAATCACCCAAACGGCAGAAGCTGCAGGGCACGTCGCCCGTGATTATGCCACAACACTGCTGCTGGCACTTTGCCATCCCACAGCGAACGGCTGGCTTGTCGGGGCTTTCTGGATTGGCGATGGTGGACTGGGGCTGTACCGGCGTCAGGAAGGTATCCGCCTCCTGGGGGAGCCGGATGGAGGAGAGTACTCCGGTCAGACCCGCTTTCTGACTATGAAAGAAACATTTGAGGCCAGTTCGCTCTATGGCCGGGTACGCTTTGAACTGGTGCCGGATTTTGATGCGCTGGTACTCATGTCTGATGGCATCACTGACGCTTTGTTTCAGACGGATTCTAACCTGGCTAAATCCGAGAAATGGGGAGAACTGCTGGATGGCATCAACAGCGCAGCGCCGTTGCAGCGGGATAATCAGGAGTTAGGGGCACAGCTCAGCGAATGGCTTAATTTCTGGGTTAAGGGAGAGTACGACGACCGCACCATTGCCATCTTGTTCTAAGCACTATGGCCAACGTCATTTCGCTTACGGCACACGACGGCTCGCTTGTCGAGTATGTAGATGCCATCATTGGGCAGGGGGGCATGAAGGACGTATACTTCAGCCCCGATAAGAGCTACGTGGTATGCTTTTTCCGCACGAAGGCGGATGCGGCTACCCGCGACCGTCTTCTAACGATTGCCGCCACGTACCGGGACCGTATTTTCAACCAAGCCGGGGGCGATTTCTGGCAGAACCTGTTTTGCTGGCCCACCAAAGTCGTCGAGCACGAGGGGCGGTTGGGGATTGTAACGCCAACGTATCAGCCGCAATTTTTCTTTAAAGTAGGCTCCCGCAACAACGACTTCCTAGCCATCAAGGGCAAGGAAAAAGAGGGCAAATGGTTTGCCTCGGCATTCCACCAGAATAAGAATCTGGACCCGCAGGAAAAGGGCGACTTCTACAAGTACCTACAAATCTGTCTGAACATCAGCCGGGCCGTACGGCGCATGCATGCTGCAGGCCTGGCCCACTCTGACTTGTCATACAAGAATGTCCTGATTGACCCAACTTCAGGCAAAGCAGCTATCATTGACATTGACGGACTGGTGGTACCAGGGAAGTACCCACCCGACGTAATCGGTACGCCCGACTTCATTGCCCCGGAAGTTCTTGCGACTCTGAGCCTGGATTACCACGACAAAGGGCGCAAGTTTCCAAACATAGCAACCGACCGGCACGCCCTGGCCGTGATGATATACATGTACTTGCTGCGGCGGCACCCGCTGCGGGGGCGCAAAGTCAATGACCCAGACCCCACCCGGGACGAGGAGCTGTCGATGGGAGCCAACGCGTTGTTCGTCGAGCATCCAACCGACAAAAGCAACCGGCCCAATCCGGCCGATATGAAGCCCAGCTACCTGCCCTGGGGCGACATTGATAAACTATCCTATAGTATCTGTGGCCCCTATCTCAAAAAGCTTTTTGACCGCGCCTTCACGGTAGGACTCAAAACGCCATCTGAGCGGCCGACTGCCGATGATTGGGAAACCGCGCTTATCAAAACAGTGGACTTGCTGCAACCGTGCTCCAATCCGGCGTGCGAACAGAAATGGTATGTGTTCGACAACTCGACCGTCCCGAAGTGCCCCTACTGTGGCACGGCCTACGTTGGCCCCCTGCCCATGCTCAACCTCTACGCCAAGACACCTAAAGGGCAGTTTAGCTTTGAGAACCACCGCCTAATGGTGTATAGCAACCAATACATTTACCGCTGGCATACCCTACGTAGCGTGGTTCCTAACGAAAAGCTCAAAGCTGACGAAAAGCAGCCCGTCGGCTACTTCGTTTTCCATAATGGCCGCTGGGTCCTGGTAAATCAGCGCATGACCGGGCTGCGCGATATTGACGAAGGCAAGGACATTCCTACCGGGCAAATGCTGGAGCTGCGCGACGGCCAGAAAATTCTACTTTCCAACGAAGACGGGGGCCGCTTGGCCATTGTACAAATCAGTAACGGCAAATAACATGACGAACTATCTACAAGAGATTATTAACAACCCGTTGCCCTCGTTGGCGATTGTGGGGAACCTGTTCATCATCGAGAGCATGCTCTCGATTGATAACGCCGCAGTCTTGGCTACGATGGTTTCAGACTTACCAAAAGCTCAGCAGCAGAAAGCCTTGCGTTACGGCATCATCGGAGCCTACGTTTTTCGTGGCCTCTGCATGTTGTTTGCGTCTTTTCTGATTCAGTTTTGGTTTCTGAAGCCTCTGGGGGGACTGTATCTGCTCTACCTGGTATATGACAATTTCAAAGACAAGTCCTCGGATGGGGACGAAGAGATTGATAAGCAGGGAAACTGGCTGTATCGTAGCACCCTGGGACTGATGGGACCGTTCTGGGCTACGGTGGCCCTCATTGAATTGATGGACCTGGCGTTCTCCATCGATAACGTGCTGGCTGTAGTTGCCTACACAGACAACCTTATCTTGGTATGCGTTGGTGTTTTCATTGGCATTCTCGCAATGCGTTTGGTTGCACAAGCCTTCGTTCTGCTGATGGGAAAATACCCCTTCCTCGAAACAGCGGCATTCATTGTGATTGGGATTCTAGGGGCCAAGCTCATGCTCTCGCCCTTCGAGCACTTCATGCCCACGCATCCGTTTAGCCATTTTCTAAGCAGCCAGGCAACCGAAATCGGGATGACAGTTCTCACCATCCTCATTTTTGTCGTGCCTATTGTCTATACCATGCTTACCAAACGGAAAAAGTCCAACGCTGCCGGGGCCTAGCTTAAAAATTGGTGTAGTGATGTATGAAGTTGTCCATCCGGCTTATAAGGTGGGCACTCAAGGGTAGGCTTAGCGCCTACCCTTTTACCATTAGCCATTTAGAAGAGTACTACTGAACTCGTATGAAAAGACTTTTACTTATTGTAGTATGTTGCTTGACATTCCAACAAGGGTGGTGTCAGCAGCTCATTGACGTTGCCGACCTGACTCTTAAGCTTAGTGCAGGAGAGACTAAAGACCTTTACTACACTTTTGATAGCAATGACCAGATTGTCTTCGGTTTTGAGGAAGTTAATCTCAAGCCGATAAAATCTCTTGCCATTATAGAAGAGGCGTCTCAAAGCGTCAAGTACGAAGACTATGAGGTTGCCCAAATAAAAGGGAAGGCCATCTCCGTCTACAAAAGGGGTATTTACAAATTTCGTTTTGTGAATGCCTCTCTGCTGAAGGGAAAAGTGTGCAAAATAAAAATCCAGCGCCAGTTAGCTGCTGGTGGACGTGCCGACTTCAACACCTCCGTCAAATGGGTTGAAAAAGCCGACACTACCTACAACACCTACACGAAGAAGGTGGTAACCGGCCAAAGGGAATACGATGTACAAAGGTCCCGGCGTGTACTGGCCAGAGTTGATACCTCCATCGTGCCGGTGGTAAACAGAGTCGAGCGGGTACACTCGAAAACGAACCTCGACCGCCCCAATTACTCGCTCATCAACTTTAGTCTACCTACCAACCTAGCCGAGCCAAATGTCTTCCTGCCCTACAGAACTACGGAGGTCGTGTCTTGGGCGTACAGCGTCGGCGTTGGAGAATCAGGGCAAGCTTGGTACAAGGACGCGAACAAAAAGGCGGGGGCCAGGGCTGTGGCAAACCTGACGGTACAAGCAGGCTTGGCTACGGGGGGAACCGGGGCTCTGGCTATGCTAGCCCTTGAGGGCGTATCGCTTTTCAGTAACCCTCCAAACGGAGACAACTGCATTTTCTCAGTGTTATTCAGCCAGAATGGCCAGAATTACATTCTCAAAAATGCTTCAGGCAATAGTGTAGCGGCTTCCGGGCAGATTACTTCCTTGAAACAGGGCAGTATGACGTTGAAGCTCGAAAACGATAATACCATCGACGCAATCAATGTGGATGTAAAAATCGTGGCCTGCGTGATTACCAAAATCTATCAGGACGAGGCGTACACGGTTAAGAAGAGTGAGCCGATTGAAGAGCTTAAAACCTTCAAGGAGCCCAAAATTGCCATGAGGAAGGTCCCGGTGATGATGGATTAGACTTGGCTTCCCGGCTTACCGATATTTTCTCTCAGCAGGCCTTGGATGGTATAGCGCGTAGGCCGCAAACAGGCATTTATAGGCCGTCATATTGAGTCTTTTCCTTCCCAGCCACCATTTTCCACATAGTTAGTTGTATGAGTTTTAGAGGAGCCTTACGTTCTTTTGCTGCTGCAGGCCGTCGCATCGAGCGGGAGCAGCAGCGGCGTGCCCGCGAAGCAACCCGGCACTACAAGCAACTACAAAAACAGCAGGAATCGGCCAACGCGGCGGAGGCTGTTGCTCAGTATGAGGATTACTTGTCGGTTATAAAATCCATCCATCACGATTGCGGCGACACGATTGACTGGCAAAGGATATGGAATGAGCCAGCTCCGGTGCGTCCACCCCGCAATAATGTGCACGAGGCCGCCGCTTCTGCAGCTCTGGAAGGTTATCGACCCGGGCTTATGGATAAGCTCCTGAAACGGGAAGCTGACCGGATGGACCAACTTCGCCAAGAACTGGAAAAGGCTAAAGCCCGCGACCAGCAGGAGCGGACAGCTCAAGTGGACGAGTATCAGCGGCAGTTAGACGATTGGAGAGGCCGCCAAGAACTGGCTAAAGCTTGCATTGCAAAGGACCAGGCCGTGTACCAGCAGGTACTTGAAGACTTCAACCCTTTCGATGGCGTGAGTGCCCTGGGCTCCCAACTTGGCTTTCGCTTCTTCTCCAATCTGGTTGAAGTAGACTTACACGTAAACAGTCCTGAAGTGATTCCGGACTTCATCTTGACTCGCACAGCTGGCGGCAAGCTTTCCCGCAAAGCGATGCCGACGAGCAAGTTCAACGAAATCTATCAAGACTATGTCTGCGGGTGCGTGCTGCGCATCAGCAGGGAAATCACGGCGCACCTTCCCGTAGACCAAGTGGTGGTTAATGCCATGGGCTCGATGCTAAATCCCGCTACTGGGCTGATTGAGGAGCAAGTAATCGTGTCCGTCGCTATTCCCCGGGCCACACTCAGCCGACTTAATTTTGCTACCCTGGACCCCTCGGACTCCATGCGCAACTTCAATCACAACATGAAGTTTGCGAAGACTACCGGTTTCCAGCCGGTATCCCGTGTTGCTCCGGTAGGTGGCAGACCCTAACCATCAGCATAGTCTAATCTAAGAGATTGGCAATTTCCGGAAGCTTCACTCCGGCTACATAATCCACTAATGGGGCTGACGTGGTAAATGTCCGAAACAACGCTATCTCTTTGACATCCTTATTATAGTACAGCTCGGCAAAGAAACCGCCGGGTAGGTGGTATAGATATAAGCATGTCGCTTGCTCTAAACGACGTGCTAGTAATGTAGCGGTAGCGAAGATGGCAACAAGTTGCCGCTCATACGGCAAGGCGTCAAACTGAGAAAAGGTCATTTGTAATGAATATTAGATTTTGCTACCTATAAACAGCAAACCGAGTAAAGAAGCTGAATTGGCCGTTCACTACAATGGCAACTAACTTAACAGCTTATCTGTAAATTCAGTAAGGTGCTTAGCCCTGTGTAAACCACACAACAAAGTTACCTTATGATAAAGGCTAAAGGTGCCTGCACTTGTAGTACTATAAGAAGAAGTTGCTACTACTATGGCCTGTAATTTCACTTTCCCTTGTACTCTTGCGCCCATTTACGGGAGTAGTAATAAAGTAGAAATGGGAAACAACGCGTTGCAGAATTAGTGCTTCAGCCTTTCCGCCTCGGTGTAGCTCACGTATCTCTCCACTGACACTTGTAGTGAGAATGCCCAGCAGAGTAATATTACCGGTAAGCCATAGGAATGATGTTTAAGGTACTCCCTTCGTCTTCAAGTTAAACGCCAGATTAGTCGGAGCCTCGCCCTCAATGCATTGCCAATTATTTTAGTTAAATTTTATACTAATTTTATTGGCACCCGTTTACTTTGCAGTCCATAAAATTCGGCTGCACTATGAAAGACGTTGATATTATCGCGGTGCCTGAACCTGGCTCTGAACGGTTTTTACTGCCCCTATTCAGCTATTTGGTACCTGCTGGCTTTCCCTCACCGGCTACTGACCACCTCGAAGGACTCTTTGATTTGAACCGGTTGCTGCTGCGGCACCCCGATGCGACCTATCTGCTGCGAGTCAGTGGGGAGAGCATGGCAGGGGCAGAAATCCACGCCGGCGACTTGCTAGCCGTGGACAAGCATTTAGAAGCTGACCACAATCATATTGTGGTCGCTGTAGTGCACGGCGAATGCACTGTGAAGCGCCTAGTGCGCGAAGGGCAGAAGTGGTGGCTCAAGCCCGAAAACCCGGCCTATCAGCCTTACGAGATTACCGATACCGACGAGTTGCGGATTTGGGGCGTGGTTACCCACGTCGTGCATGAGCTGATTCCCGGCAAGCTGACTGCGTTAATCCAAAGCCTTGATTAGCTATGTTCGGCCTGGTCGATTGCAACAATTTTTACGTGAGCTGTGAGCGGGTCTTTCAGCCGCGCTACGAGGGCCGGCCGGTGGTTGTGCTCAGCAACAACGACGGCAACATCATCAGCCGCTCCGCTGAAGCAAAGGCCCTGGGCCTGCGAATGGGCGACCCCTATTTTCAGGTCAAGCCCCTGTTACAGCAGCACAACGTGACCGTGTTTTCCAGCAATTATGCCCTGTATGGGGACATGAGCCGGCGCGTCATGTGGTATCTTGGCCAATCGGCTCCGGGCGTTGAAATCTATTCTATAGACGAGGCATTTCTGGACCTAGCCGGAATGGAAAAGCATCTGGGGAGCCTGGATGCTTTCGCCCGGAAGATTCGGGCCGGGGTGAAGGCGCGAACGGGCATCCCGACCTGCGTCGGGGTTGCACCGACCAAAACACTAGCCAAGCTGGCGAACCGCATCGCCAAAAAAAATCCGGACCTGGGCGGGGTGCTCTACCTCGACAACGCGGCGCGGCGGGCCTGGGCACTGGGGCAAGTGGCCGTGGGCGACGTGTGGGGCATCGGCCGGCAGTACGCTCAGAAGCTCACTGCGGCCGGTATCGACACGGCGGCGGACCTGGCCCGGGTATCCGACACCTGGGCGCGTAAACACCTGGGCGGCGTGGTCGGGGCGCGGCTGGTGCAGGAGTTGCAAGGCCGGCCCTGCGCAGGCCTGCATCCGTCGGAAGATGGCACCCTAGCCCGGCAAAGCATCAGCTGTTCCCGAACCTTTGGCCGGCCCCTGGCGGCTTTTGCCGATGTACAGGCGGCGGTGGCTTCGTTTCTGTCGCGGGCAGCGGAAAAACTGCGTCGACAAAACGACACTGCTCATGTGTTGACGGTGTACTTGAGCAAAAACCGCTTTGCGACCAACGTGCTCCCACCCTTCTCGCGCTCGGCTACCCTGACCCTGCCTTCCGGGCCTACGGCCGATACGACGGTGCTCCTGAGCTATGCCCGCGCTATGCTCAGCCGGCTATGGGAGCCCGGCACGCTCTACCACAAGGCGGGGGTAGTGCTTGACGGCTTGGAGCCGCCCGGTACTGGCCAGCAGCTTTCCTTGTTTGAGAAGCCGGCCTCGATACCGAACAAAAGGGAAGAAAAATCGCTGAAGGTAGACCGGCCCGGCCTGATGGCCAGCCTTGATGCGCTGAACCAACGCTTCGGCCGCGGCACCGTGCGCGTGGCTTCGACGGTGCTGCCGCCTGCTCCTGGAGGACGGCCCGTCCCGGCACCCTGGGAGGGGAAGGCACAGTGGCGCTCACCGGCCTACACTACCAGACTGGAAGATTTGCTTATTGTGCGCTAGCGTGCATATCGCCGCTACACGCCACATGTGCTACTTTTAGCAACCGCTGTTTGCATCGATTCTTTTTTAAGGCCCCATCTCCCATGCAGGAAGTCGAAGTTTTATTCATGGTTACCCGCAACGGCGGCGGAACCCGCGAGGAACGAATCAAAACCCGCGTTGATAGCTCGACGCTCAGCGCTGCCTCGGGCGACGTGGGAAGAAGGAAGCTGGACGGATGGGCCAAGCAATTCTTTCCAGCAGACAAGGAAGCGCGGGTACTCTATATGAAGCGCCTCTAATGAGCACGACCCACGTCTTTGGCATGGCCAAATCAAGTCTGGACCTGCTGGGCGCGAAACGGCAGAAGCTGGAATTAGACTTCCTGCGCCTGGTGTACGCCTGTCAGCACTATCAGGCTAACGGCTGTCAGGCCTTCGGCTACCTCGCGGTCACCTCGACCGCGATTGAGCAACAGGTGGCGAAGTGGGCGAAAAAGTACCTGGTCCCTCCCGGCCTGGTGCAGTTGGTTGTGCCCAAACTCTCGGATGTGGAGCAACAATCGCTGCTGGCCGAAAAGGGCCGGAACCGGCTGGGCAATCTGGCCAAGGCCGATGCAGCGGTCCTGCTAAAAGACGCCGATGGCTCTTTTGGGCGGGATTTGCTGGAAGCGGCGCTGGAATCCTCTATCCTGGACCAACACGCGGCCCTTCGGGTCTTGGAACAACACGCAGCAATTCGGGGAAGCGCAGCCGTAGGGGGCTACCCGATGGGCGTGCAATGGGACTATTACGGCTGCTACTAATGGCCATTCAACTTCATTTCCGGCACGCGCAGGGGCTTCCGATGGGAGAGCCGCTGGCGGCGTGGGAATCGCCGCCATTCCTCATTTTTCCCTCGGTCCAGGTCTTGCAGGAAGCTGCTGACGCGCAGGGCCTCAAGGAGCTATTCTACGATGGACCGGATGCCCTATTTCCTGACTGTGCTCCCGGCAAGGCCAACTTTTGGGCAGATGCCGAAGAACTAGTCTGGGAGTTAGCCTGCGACCACACCGACGACCCGGAAGATGCGACGACATGGCCCGCAGGGTATGCTTTGCTTCAGTTCCTGACCTTTTGGCGCCTGGCGCTTAACGAAGACGGGGCTCACTTAGAGCTGATTCACTTTTGACCTTTCACCCTCCAAACTTTTCGCATGTTAACGCTTGTCAATGACCCGAAACAGGTAAAAAAGTTATATGCGGAATTTCGGCTGCTACTGGACAGTAAAACCTTCTTCCCCGTCCCTCTCCCGGATTTTAACATTGGCCACCGGGGCGGTACTGCGGCTACAGATGCTGACTACTCACCCAAGCTAGACGTCTGGACGAGTCCGGGGAACCTGCATTGGAATGCATTCGGTGTCGGTAAGAACCCATCGATGGTCGTTCAAATCAACTTCCAGGATTACGACCACAAGCCCCGTCGTGTAGGAGCGGCCTTTGCCTTAGATGCGGACAACAACCCGGTTGTTATCCACCGTGGCCACATTGGAGGGGGCAAAATAGGCGTCGGGCTTACCCTTATGCTCAACGAATGCCGTTCCGAGCACGTTTGGTTACGCGAAGAGGACGACCAGGAAACGGAGTGTTTTGTTGTCGGCCAACTGCGCTCCAAGTTCTTTTCCCAACAACTAGCCAACTTCGTCTGGGAGGTAAGCCGGGTAAAAAACCTGGGCGACATCTCTGGACTAAGTGGCATCGCAGCGTCGCTGCTGTCCAGTGACAAGAAAGGGTTCACCAACGAAAAATCCGGTGCGGCCATTCGCACGAAGGTTGGGCAAACAGAGTTTACGCATGGTTTAGTGGTCAATGAACTGGCCAAGCGCTTACGCATACCCGCAACAAATAAGGGCTGGAGTGTGCGTAACGACCGCCATCGTGACCTGATGCTCACCGAAGGCGACGAGCTGCGGGTGTTATTTGAAGTAAAAACCGGCGTTACCACTCAAAGCATCTGTACCGGATTGGGTCAGCTGCTACTCTACAGTGCTACCAGTACATCTGCCGGCCTAGTGCTGGTCTTACCGGAGAAGCTGCCTACTGACGTTGCCGAACAGTTAAGACGGTGGAATGTACAAATCCTCTATTACAGCTGGGTGGATACTACTCCCCGATTTCGCGACCTTAGCAAACTATTGGCACGGCTATAGAATTGAAGCAAACCAATGAGTGGCTTATGAACGATGAACTATACCGCTTGTATCAAACCAGGCTAACTGACTTTGAGCGTGTTATCCTGCAATTCAGCGGCACTGACCTGGCTGGCCCCTTGCTCATGTCGCCAAACGCAACTTATGGCGAGCAAGAAAATCCATTGCTGATAGTCGGGCAGGAAACGAAGGGCTGGGGCTACCTTCAGGGACACGACATAAGAAAGCAAATGGTTGTTTATGAGGAATTTAATTTAGGAGATGGTTATTATTCTTCCCCTTTCTGGAATGTCACCCGAAAAGTTGAGCGGGCACTTGGCGCTGTTCCTTACTCGTGTGCTTGGACCAATCTCAGCAAGTTTGATGTGGATGGTGGGCGCTCCTATGGTGAACAAGAACAGCTAATTGCTACCGTAGATGACCTCTTGGTAGCAGAAGTCAATATCCTTAAACCGAAGGTTTGCCTGTTTTTTACGGGTCCGGATTTCGATTCCCGCATCCAACGCATTTTCGCGGGTATAACCTATCAGAGCGTACCCGATTGGCCCATTCGAGAGATGGCACTTCTCAAACATCCTGATTTGCCAGCCTATACGTTTCGGACTTACCATCCAAACTACTTACGCCGGAGCGGTCTGGAACCGGGCTTCATAGAGTTTATAAGTGGGCTTCCTTTTTCGGCTGATGTTCCTCCTTCAATTCTATGATAGCTACTCCCCTCTTCTCACCTGAATCCTTACTCATTCCCCGGCATCCCGTTGAAAGCTGTCATTTGTCCCAAGTTGAACTGCTGACGCTCGAAGAGGACGATGATGAACGCGCCCGCGTGGCACAACTCCTGCGCTGGGGCAGTGCGACCCCTGATTCAGGGAAAAAACTAACCCGAACAAATTAGCCGTTATATTCTTCTACTTTAGTTCTCATGCTGGCGTTTAGTGGTTGGACCAATGAGTAGTAGCAGCTTCGGCGTCAGACCGAAAAGGGCAACTCATCGGGCAGGAATTTGGATTCGAGGTACTCTTTGGACATCATAGCTCCCAAGAAATCTTTGGCTTTGCTCTCTTCAAAAAGCACCTGGTTACTGCCAGATGCTAAGCCTAGTGATTTGCGAACGTAGTCCTTATAATCATCGGCAGCATTCCAAACCGTGGCCAGCACGCAGGCTTGGGCATTGCTTTTCAGCGCTTGGGCGATTATGTCGTTAATGTGGTCATCGGCGAAGCTGTAACCGATGCATACAATGAGCCGCAAGTCAGTCAGAAAGCAGAGCCGCCGAAACTCATAGATATAGAAAAGGTACGGGTCGATGGCGCGCAGCTTGTTGCTCGTTCCAAAAATTAGGACTGGGTCGCGGGACGGGTCTTCTGCCTGCATCAGCTTGTGCGTTTTGGGGTCGGTGTACCAGTCCAGCGAGCCGTGTAGCTTGTATAAGGTAAAGTTCTTTTCATCGCCTCGCGTGAAGCTATTATAGCTCCACTCACGGGTGTTCTCATCAAACCCCAGTTCTATGTTGTCCTTGCCCACAACCTTTTCAAAGCAGAGGTCATAGTTTAAGCTAAACACCTTGATGTTGATGCCAATGCCGTTGTTGCCGAACATCAAGTCCTTGAACCCGCCGTAGTACGCGGCATCCTTATACAAGGAGGGCTTCACCCAGTCGCTGACAAGCTCGTTTGTTATCAAGCGTTTGAACTCCGTTAGGTGACTAAACTCGGGACCGGCCAAGTCCAACAGGCGGTTGTCCCAAGCCCCTATAAATGGATAAATAAGGTTACGCTCCTTCTTCTCGATTTCAGACATCACGATGATGAGCTTTTCGATGTTGAAAGAAGCCTGAAAGTTGCCAAAAATGCCGTCCGCGAATTGAATGGAGCTACGCAGGTAATAGTACAGGTCTTTGTACGGCTTCCAAGCGGTGTCTTCGTTCACGAGGCGGTGCACGGCGTTCACCATCTCCGCCGACACGGGTATGCCAGCGTCCCGGCTGCAGCCAGCTCCCAGCAAAAACAAGACGTTGTCGCGCTCAATGCTCATAAATAACGGCTTACAGGAACCAGGGAGAATGCAGTGACAGCATATCCTTTCGAAAATCCGGGAATTGCTCGAAATGCGTGCAGTAATCCGCGATGATGGAGGAGTAATAAATGGAGATGACTTTCACCTTGGCGTTGAAGCCCCGCCAGTTGGTACCGGTCAGGTTGATAGCATCCTGGAGGTAAGGATAAACAGACTCCCGCGAAGTATGAGCCGAGTGCAGGAACTCAATGTGCACCGGGGGGCTAATGCGCTCATTAAGCACTTCCTTCCCTTGCTGCAAGCCTTCAAACCACACCAGGAATTCATGCGGGTTTAGCTCAACTAAGGTGCTGGCGTAGGGGGTCTTTGTGTTGTGGTTACTATAGCCAAAGAATTTATTCTTAACATTGATTTTAAGCACCTTGAATTCCATGCTGCGCACTTTCCCAATAGCGGCTTTGATGGAATCAATTTCTTGGTGCTTGATTTTGAAAGGCAGGTGCAGGGCGCACTTGGTGTAACCAGCAAACTCAGGGCTCCCCAACAAGCTCACCAAGTTGCGCTGCAAGGCACTCAGATACGATTCTTCGGAATGGTCATCGGCTAGCACTTCGAGCTTTCGGTAAATCCCGGAAGAATCCAGGCAAACGGAATACGCAAAGAACCGCTCAATCTGGCCTTGGTCATTGAATTTGTGGGCACTGCCAATGCCTAAAATCAGGCAGTTGGAAATGCTCGGCTTCACTATCCAGGGAATGCCGCCCAGCTTGGCAAATAAGGCTAGGCCGATATTGGATGTGGACCACTTCAGCGTACTGTCCACACTAATTTTCTCGTGGCTGAGCACCTGCAAGGGAATTTGCAGCTTGGTCAGGTGGTACTTGAGGTAGTAGTAGGTTTCCGAAACGCCCGGCTCGTCGGCGTGGTTGTTTTCTTCTACGAAGATGGTTATCAGGTGCTCGTTTGGGCGTTCGGTCTGCAGCTGTCGTACTTGCTCTACAGCGCCAGCTAAGTGCGGCTCGCTGGTGTCAAGAAGCGGTATTTGCACGATGTTATTCTTGCCAATATCCACTTGAAACATTTCGTGCATGCCCTTGAAAGTATCTGGGTTGCGCTTGCCGGTAAGGCTTAAAAACAGCTTGTTGGCGAAGGCTCGGTACCGCTCTTCGAGAATGAAGACAAACGTGCAATCCGACGGACCTTGCCGGTACGGACCGTAGCGACGGATACCGCTAAATTGATTGTAATCGTAATTGTCGTTTTTGAAGATGTATTGTTTTTTGGCCAGCGTCGTCGCTGTAACGGTGGAAAATGCTTCGACCAGCGATAACTGCAGGTCCTGCCAAGCCAGCGGACCGAGCTGGGGCAAGAGCCGACTGAGCTGCGCGGTCACGTAGTTGTACTTGTCGCCGTAAAAATTTTTGTTTACACCACCGTTACGACTGTTGCTAAAACTCAATTGTAGCGTTTCTGCATCGCCCTTTGGATAGCTCTTATTTGCTCGGAAGCGCACATCCACTAAGAAGCCGAATTGCCGCTTGCTCTCCAAGTAGTAGGGCTCTAGCACGAGGGCCCGCTTGCCCTTGGTGAAGCTTTCGGTGTATAGGTCAATAGAATTATGAAACCCCCGTAGCTTGGTGGAATGGTCGATACCAGCGGCCTCCGCTCGCTGCTGCACCATGAGCGTGAGCACCCGGCACGTTAGATTGCGGTTGGCGCGGGCTGGACATTCATAGGCAACAAAACCCGGTACAGGCTCAAAAGCCACGTAATAGCGCTTGAATTCATCGTCGCCCGGCTCTTCAGGTAAGGGGTATATCCACAAGCTGTCCTCCGTCTTCGGCGCGCCGTCATAGAGTTTTCGATACACCGTAAATGCAAACGGCTGCTCCCGAATAGCTAGAAAACTTAGTAGAATGTCGGTCATAAACGGAACGGCGATAAAGTGACCACCAAGAATGTCCTGGCAGCAGGCAACGAATGAGAATAGCTGCTCAGGCCTCTTTATAAGGCTGCGTGATGTCGAGGCCCCGCTTGACTAACGGAATAAGGTCAGCGGAACCGTAGCTACGCTCAATGGAAAGTTGCAACCCTTCCAATTGAGCCGCTTCATCGGAGGTGAGCTTACGGCCCCTTCTAGGTTTCAAAAAAGCCTGGATGGCTTTGGTAAGATGGCCTTTCACGGCAGCTAGCTGCTTTTCAGCAGTCCCCAAACCCCGTAGTTTTAACTGGCCGGATTCGGTGTTCTGAAGGTTGCGAAAAAAATCGCACGAAGCACCTTTTTGGTTACGCTCACAGCCGTGGGCACGCCGGATGAAGGCTTCGTAGCTCATGGGGGAAATGTGGTCTTCCATTGTAGTCAAGCGAAAGGGTTGATTTAAGCAGCGTATGTGTCTTCCGGCTCCAGGTGGCGCACCAGTGACATCATGGCCAGCGTATCGAGCAGCGGCTTCACCTTGTCGGCCTTCGTGCGCCGGAACCGGGCCGCTACCTGGGCGCTGCTCAGAGCCTCGCCAGCAGCCTGGTGGACGATTGCGCGCACGGCTAACATTTGCTGAGCTAGCTCAGCTGGCCACGGCTGGGCCGTGGCGCCAACGGCTGCCGTCGTGGTGGTCGCGGTCGCCGGTAGCGCCAAAGCTGCCTGCTGGCCGGGAGCCTGGTACTCGGGGCGCAGGTAGCGCACAGTACCCCCCGCTTCCTCGGCAGCGCGTTGGTGATTGAGTTGAGCCAGGCGGGCCAGCTGCTCGGCCTCGGTTAAGTTAGAAGGCCAGCCGTAGGCTGCAGCTACCGCTTGGTCAAGCTGCTGGTGCAAGCTCAATACAACACCAGCCAGGCCGTTATCCTTGATAACTTGCTCATCGGGTGTAAGCAGCTGTCCACTGCGTAATTTTTCGACTACGTTATACAAGTCGGTTATTTTAAGACTGGGGTGCTGGGCCTGCTGGCGCTTGCGATGCGCGTCCAGTTGCTCGGCTAACAGCCGTATTTTTCCCTTTTGCTCATCCGTTGCTGCTGGAAAAGGGAAAGGGTCAAAGCATGTCACCTTGCTATAAACGGGGCGGTCCTCCAACCGTCCACCAGTTGCTAATGACCAAGCAACGTGAACACCACTCGACAATACTCCAAGATGGTAAGCATCATTGGACGCTATCACAAATAGCTTACAGTCAGGCACTGTTCCCTTATCCAAGAACGTAAAGACCCTGTGTTTCGCGGTTTCATTGGTGGCAATGAAACGTGGCAGGCCATCTACTGCCCGACGCATCGCAGGTTGATTTTCAAAAAATAACCACCAACGCTCACGCCGGCTTTTTCGCGGATTAGGGTCACGCTCTGGCTTTACCAGCTCCCAAACTCGTTGATAAACTGCCGGGTAGCGTTCCAGGACTTCATCGACCGTTAGGCCAAACAGGTCTATTACAAGTAAACCACGACTTTGCTGAAGTATGTCGCGCCCATTGAGGTAAGGACGAATGTAGTTTTCCAACCCGGTTACCTTACCTAACCCTAGTCCTTCGGCTTCGGCGGGCGTAACCTGGAACCCTTCGCCTCCCAGCTTCACTCCCTGATTACAAAGGCCGGCGTTAGCTCGTAGCGCAACCGTTCCTACGACGTTCGTATCAACGGTCAAATCAGCATGGATAACGCCGACCTGCTCGGTAAACTCTATTTCGTAAGCATCTCCTTCGACTAAGGTTTCATTTGTCACTTTGAGTAGCGCCCCTGGTAGTACTCCTCGTTCGCCAACAGTGAAGGCCACTCGCACGGCTGCCCCATCCGCTGCAGTTACCCAGGCATGGTCTGGAATAGCGTAAATAAGGGAGAGTGGCTGGGCTGTATCTGTTAGAAACTCCTGCACTAAACGCCGATTGAGCGCCTGTGTAATGGAGTTAGTGGTAATCAAGCCAAATCGCTCTATCTGGCCTTTAACCACAAGCTGCGCGGCGCGATACCACCAATACATCACTAAATCAGCGGAGTTCGGCACTTGGCCATCATAAGCTTTGCGAAGTGCTTTCACATAGTCATCGCCTAATGCGCGCTTCATAACATTGCTGCCTACGAATGGCGGATTACCCACAATAAAATCAGCCGCTGGCCACTCGGCCGGCCACGTCTTGCTATAATCGGCATTGTGGCCCAACACAGCATCCTGCTGCGTGATATTCTGGTAGTTGTCAAGCAGTGGCTCTGCTAACTGCGTCAGACCATGGGTGCGCAAATGCCACTGCAAATACCCAATACGCAACACCACGTCGGCAATGGCGGCAGCTCGTGGATTCAACTCCATCCCCAGCAGCTGCCGGGGACTTACTGTCGTTCCGTCGCCCAGTTCCAAGCGGCCGGAACCGCCAAGCTGTGCCAGTGTCGTCAATACCTCACCCTCCAACCGTTTCAGGTGTTCTAAGGTCACATACAAGAAGTTGCCCGAACCACAAGCTGGGTCCAAAATCTTCACCGATGTGAGCCGGCGCAGGAATTTCAGTATTTCCTCACGGGCTGCGTCCACGGCTTTCTTGCCCTTGCCCTCGTCCAGCCGGGTAGCGCTGGCCGCCTGTGTAGCAGCCCACTCGCGCCGTAGCGGCTCAATGACTGTGGGTAGTACCAAGCGCTCAACGTAGCGCCGGGGGGTGTAGTGCGCGCCCAAGCTGTGGCGCTCGGTCGGGTCCAGCGCCCTCTCTAGCAAAGTGCCAAAAATAGCCGGCTCGACTTCCGTCCAGTTAGCGGCGGCGGCAAGCTCCAGTAGTTTTATTTGGTCTGCATTTAGGGGCAACGCCTTCGCTTCGTGGAAGAGCTGCCCGTTGAAACGACGTAGCTTCTTGCGCAGCTCGGGCGAAAAACCACCCTTATCCATCACGGCCCACAAACCCTCCAAAGCGTCGGGCAGGTAGCCCCGGGATTCCTCTGATTCTGCATAGGTGGCCAGCAGGCCCTTGAATGAATCTGCAGGAATTAACTCTACGTCCTCGGCAAACATGGTAAAAAGGCAGCGCATGAGAAACTGCGCAACCAAGTCGGACGAGTGGCCCGCCTTTTCAAGCTGGGTGCTCAGGCCCGCCAGGTAGCCGGCGAGCTGGCGCGTAACCAGGGCGGCGCGGCGGCTGGGGTCGAGCTGCTGCGGGTCGGTAAAGAGCTGGTGCAGCTGCGCCCGCAACTCCGGCTTGGCCAGCGCCGGCAGAAAGAAACGGTAGTGCCCCGAATCGGGAAAGGGCACGTAGTTGTCGCCTACGCCGGCAAAGTTGCTATACACGTCAAAACAGTGGCCAACGTCAACTACGACAATAAACGGGGGCCGGGGCTCGCTTGCCGGCAGCGCCCGCACGTAGCGTAGTGCCTGCTCGTAAGCGGCTTTCATCATTTGCTCCCATTTGGCGGTCCCGCGCACGGCGTGGCCTTTGCGGCGCTTCGCGGGCGGCAAGCCTAACTGCGCCAGCTCTGCGGCGGCCTGCTCGTCAGGACTGTTAGTGCCCTGCTTAGTTTCCAAGACGAAACAGCCCCGCTTGTACAAGTCAATTCGCCCGGTGGTCTGCTTACCGCCTCCCTCGTTAAAAGTTACAGCCCGCTCAAAGACATAAGCGTCTTGCGCGGGGTCATCCGTTGTACCATCTGGTCGCGGGACACCGAGTAAATCACACAGTTCTTGTAGAAACGGCGCATAGTTAGCGCGTTCGGCTCCGCCTGATTTTAGCCAGCGGTTTTCAAAGTCGAGGTATTGCACGGTGCAAAATACACCCTTCTAAGCTTGAACAGAGGCCAAACCCTTCGCTAGGCAAAATTATATTCCCAAGCGAGCTACTCTACTTCAATCGAGGATAAAAACCGACTCGCACCGAGGGACTTTTGCCCATTGGGACCTACAAGCGCAGTAGCGCGTGCAATCCAGAAAAAAGAGTCATCAAAGAAAACGATATAAGTAGAGGTATAAAGCCTACCATCCAGCTTTAATGATAACTCAGAAACGATAGCGTCTTTGTTAGCGAATTTGGTTTTGGTCCTTTTTACCAATTTACAGTCAGTGGACATGTTGCTAAAAAGCGTAAACATTCTTTCAACTGATTGTTGCGCTGCTACTTGATAATCACCTATAACCTCTCCTTGCGTTATATTAAACGTATTTTTATCTGCATTATCCAAAATACAGTAATATGAAATCGTATTCTTTATCCCTTCTATCTCAAGGTTTGCATTGGAAGGATTGAGCTTGAATAAATCAGGAGCAACTGCCGTGATTTTAGTGTTACCCAATTTGACTCTTGACCAGCTCGCGTATTCCTGGCTTGATACACCCCCCTCATTCTTTAGCTCACTAATGGCTATTGATGACAGTAGTTTGGCAGCATCCGATTTTGCGGCAATATCATCCGGATAATGGGCCTCTATCACCCAAGAGTATTTTGCGTCATTGATACCAATCCAAGTAAGAAAGATTGTATACCCTTGTATTTTACATTTAGTATCTACTCTGATTGCTTCGCGACCTTGAATTGTGAGCTTATCCCTTTTTATAAGTACGGTTGACGCATTTCTTACTTTTGAACGGTCCAGATAAGCATCGGCAGATTTGGCTAACTGGAAGTCCCCCTCTTCATTATAATGCTCCGTGACGCTGTAAGCATTCGTTTCGCCCATTTGAATGAAGGACACCACTGTTGTTCCAACATTATGCGGCACAGTATTCGGGTTCTTAGAAAATACTCCGGGTGAGTTTAGAATTATGCGTGTAGTACCAACTTTTGCCTTTTTCCAAACAGGTGGCTGACTTTTACTTGCTCCAAGCGCTACACTAACGCTGATGCACATTACAAACAATGAAAGGCAGAATAAAGGATTTAAGTATTTTTTGCTCATAATTTATATATTTTTAGGAAAACGCCAAAGGGTATTAGTGAAAGGCAGTCAGGTTAACTGCGCATAAATTGACCCGCGATACTCATAAAGCCCAATATTGCCCATATGGCCCATAACAAGCTTGACATACTTTTCTTGGGTTTATTGAATGCATAAGAGTAAGTCCTAGCAACACCTAGCACTACTAGCGGTACTATCATAAGTGCCACTGCTCTTCCCATAAGTGATGATATAAACATCATGGTAAATCGTGATGCATTTCCACCTGTGTTAGGGCCTCTTATGGAATCATAATCCAATATCAATGCCAGTGCCAGCCCAACCATCAGTGAGGCAATAGCCATATTCCTCAGCAGCTTCCCGTCTTTAGGAGACTCTTCATGAGTCAACTCCTCGTAGTCTTCCATGTACTTGTCCAGTGAAGGTATGCCCTTCGCATTCATAGGGCAAAAGGGTAGCGTACTCTTTAAATCCAAAATTGGAGGGTGCAAGGTATGTATCCAGCACGATTTTGCACCGTTCTAGCCCTTCACGCTGAAAACCAACCTGGCTTCAGCAGTGCTGCCACCTAGCCACCCGGCTCCGGGCGGGCGGCGCGTCCGCCCTGGGAGGGCAAAGCGCAGTGGTGCTCTCCGGCTTTCACTACCCGCTTGGAAGATTTATTGCAAGTAGATTGACGGTGAAAAAGTCCTCGACAAGAATCAGGCTTACAGCGATTTGATAC
>NZ_CP094538.1 GCF_022811645.1 Hymenobacter monticola
GCTGGGCTTGCTTCTCCAGCTCTGTCAGTTGTTTGCGCGAGAGCCGAAGCTGAATGGTCGCATCGTGCGGGGATTCCACCTTCGGCCGGCCGGGGCCGCGCTTCTTTTTTTTCGCTGGGTCGGGGTTGGATTTCTCGGTGGACATAGGGCAAAATTAGAGGTAAAGGCTAGGCCCCCCGGCAGGGGCGAGAAGAGGGAGGCCAGGGGCCGACCGGGGTTTTTGCACAGCAAAAACACTTCTTGCTTTAGTGCTAAACTAGCCCGGAACTGGCCAAAAGGTACGAATGCCCACCGTATTTGCAATACTGTCCGGACCCCTTTTTCTCTATTTGCCTCCCTCCAGAAGTTGCCTATGAAATATCCGCGCTCGTCTCCTCTGGCCCTACTCATCTAGCCCGATACCCTAATTTATTTGCTATTGTATTTGCCCTTATTTATCAGCTTCTGCTTATTTTCTGAATTCCCCTACTGCTAGCATCCCGCTATCTAACTTCGAAGTCCTTTTTTTTATTTGCCTTTATATTTGGCCTTATTACACTGCTATTTGCCGCTTTCTGCTCGTTTATTCGCCATTCAGAATTTCAAAGTTGCCCATTTTCTCAGCTCGATTTACCATTTCTCTACTGCCTGGAGAAACAGAAAACAACCTGACCGGCGCTATTGCTTCAGCTTGTTTTGCCACTTTCCGGCGACATACCCTCACTACCCATTCCTTTTTATTTGCTCTTATGTTTGCCGTTATTCTGTTGCTCTGCGCCACCTTCAGCTCTTTTTGCCAACTTCACAACCATCCAACTTCGATATTCGCACCTTATCGTTTGCTCTTGTATTTGCCCTAGCTAGCCACAATTTACTAATCTTATCATCTCACTTACTATGCAGCCTTGATATCAGACCATTTTTATTTGCTCTTATATTTGCCCTTATTAGCCGGCCTTCATCCGATATTACGCCTCTCCTACTGACTGAATTCAAACTCCTGAACTCGATACTGCGCCAGTATTCGCTTTTATATTTGCCCTTATTATAGTCATCCTTGCCGTCTTTCTGGTTACGTCAAGCGGCATATTTGTTACACCTAGTAAAAGAGTAAAGGGAAATTATTGCGGTAGTTTATCGCTGCCCCAATGCCTGCGCCCAGTACCTATTCTCTCTTTATTTGCTCTTATGTTTGCCCTTGTTGTCAGTTTGTGCTCGTTCTGCTGCCTCCTCTTGTGCGCTATATCGGCTGGCTATTCCGCTTATTAGTTGGCTTTCTCCTTTCTCTCGACACTGCTCGACTAACTGATTAACCCGGGAGCGCAAGTCCGCTGGTCTTTGCTCGTCTGGCAAATTCCTATCCGCTAATATTTGCTTTGCAGTAGCCGCCACCTCTTTCACAAACTGCCACAACTCTAGCTCCTCATTGGTCAGTGGATTCTTAACAGCATGGCCTTTTTCTACCAGCTTGGCATGCTGCAGTTCGTTTCGCTGAAGTTGCTGTCGATAGGAATTTCCACATGAATCTCCGCAAAATAAGCCGCCCCGTCTCTTGGGAGTATACTCATTCTGGCATTTCAGGCACTTCGGCATAAGGCAAATATAAGAGCAAATACTATGGTACCCCATTGCCCGACGACCATACTAGAAGCCAGTATTCCGAATCAAGCCCAAATTCCTCCCCGAGCAGCTTACCTTTTTGCTTTCTGCGCAGTTTGAAGTACTTCCCCACCGCCTTCCTATTCCCCCACTGCCTCCTCTCCTGCTGTTGGAGCCCATACCTGAAAAGCTAACCCAATAACGATTAAAAATCTATTCAGAAGATGCCAAAATTTTAATAGCAATCAAACGCAAAATTTGTCTTAATCCTTGATAGCCCCCTTCAATTGGTACTTTTTGTTTTTAAAGATTGAATCACCCGAGGCAACTGAATCGAATAAGTAAAGTGCAATAATTACAATTGACATCAGTCACCTTGGCTAGTGATTTAAAACGAGTAACTCGCCTTTAAAAACATCTGCTTGACATGTCAAGACATACCCTGAAAAGGAGGTCATTTTACAGTTGGGCGAGAAATTGCGGTGAGAGCCTAGCTATCTCAACAGACAGTTTTAGGGAGATTCGTTGATTCGTGAGACGGCAAGCAAAGACTGCAGTAAGAGGAGTACCCTGCCCCACACTTGGCTTAAAGAATTAAGCCATTTTAATATAATTATAAACCGAACTGACAAACAATTCTTTGTGGCTTAAAGTAACTCTTCGCTCCGTTGCAACTGGAATCCCGGCTATGGCCACATGCAGAGCCAATGCACTGCGAGCAAGAAAATCATTTGTCGTTAATTGTTGATATTCAGTAATTTACAAATAAATAAAGAACTGAACTAACAGGTTTTGTACGTATATACGCACAAAGCTTTCAGTGAAAGCTTCTGAAAAGCCTATTTGAGGGACAAACCAGTGCTACAGAGGCTTTTTGATAGTGTTCTTGTTCGTATATACGTACAAAACCTGTTAATTAAGCACTGACCTATACGACAAATTTCCAATCAAACAATTGTCTAACAACAGTTTACATTCTAACAGCAAGCTTCTTTGGTTGGGTTGGCTAATCCAGCTCTTATCTGTTGATTTCCTTGGTGGGACAACACTTGCAGACCGAGTCCAACTCATGAGAAAGGAGGATAATGACAGTTGGATATGCTCTATCAGCCTAGGATAAAAGTCATTAATGAAAAAATAGTAAAAATTAGCAAAAAAGTGCAATCACTATTTTTGCCTTTTAGTGCCTTTTTTGTTGTTTTTCCCCTTTCCAGGCGGTACAAAACCACACCTTTAAAGCCTTTTTTAAAATCTTCAACAATTTTGTGAGTTTTTTTAGTATTTACTCTATTTGCAGGGTGGTATAACTAGCTTTAAACCAATTCGATATAGCACATAAAAAACAGGTTTTGTCCGTTAACTAACAGGAAATTGCTCCTTAAAAACAGGTTTTGTCCGTTAACTAACAGGTTTTGTCCGTCAAACTAACAGGTTTTGTCCGTTAACTAACAGGGATAAATTATTTACAGTTAATTTGGGTTCGCGAAGCGTTTCTGGTATCCTATCTCCTTCCAACCTATGTCCGTCAGAACAACTGCTAAATCTATTGTGACAAGTGCTGCTCTTGCACCAGCTTCATCCCATCAGTCCAAGCCGGTAGAAATCAGGCAAAGCAACGCCATTACAACTGCTCGGTATGACATGACTTCGTTGGAAATGGATATTATGTTTGCCCTGCTCTCCCGATTGAACAAGGACGATAAGCCGGGCACTATGTATCAGCTTAGGGTTCAGGAGTTGGAGCAACTCACCGGCCGGGAATGGAACTATCACAGGCTGGGGCCATCCGTTGAGGCATTGGTCGGTCGATGCTACCACATTGAAGAAGATAATTCTTGGCTGAAGGTGACAATGTTGGCCTCGGCCGAGTACATCAAAGGGCAAGGCGTTATTGAGTTAGAGATTTCGGAAAAGTTACGTCCTTACCTCATCGACTTAAAGAATAACTTCACCAGCTACCGACTGCAGTCGGTGCTTAGCCTGACCAGCAAATATGCAAAGCGGATATATGAACTGGCCTCGCAGTGGAAAGACATTGGGGCTACTAAAACGTACTCGCTGGATGAGTTCAAGTATATGCTCAGCCTGAAAGACCCGACGAATAAGGAACCGGAACAATATCTCCAGATTTCCAACCTGAAAAAATTCGTGCTGGACATTGCTGTCCAGCAAATCAATGACCATACGGATTTAACCATATCCTACAAGCTGGGCAAGGTAGGCCGTTCTTACCAAAATGTATGTTTCTATGTGGTTAGACACCAGCCGCAGCAGCTGCCTATTCCGTTTGAGCTAAGCGCCGAGGATGCCCGGACGCAAACGGCGCGTAAGAACCTCGAGGAATTGGGGATTAAGGACCAGACACTGGTTAAACAAATTCTCACAACCGAGACGCTATTGACAGAGCTGTTTGCGTTTATGTACAAGTACAAGACGGGTAAAATCAAAGCCACTAGCAATGCCGGAGGACTCTTCCTTAAAATGCACAGTTTAGCCGGTCACAAAAAGTCCATGAGCTAGATGGTGTTATGGACTTATGAGCAAATTAAGGCTGGTAGCTTTGGCGAGCATGAGCCCGACAAAGGCCAAATAGTGGAGTTGTTGCAAACTGACGGCCAATCGTTCGTAATCACGGGCCAGGCGCTTGTAACGGGCACTCCAACTCAAACTGCGCTCCACGACCCAGCGGCGGGGCAGCAGCACGAAGCCCCGTTTGGCGTGCCCGAGTTTGACTACTTGCAGGTCGATGCCGTACTGCTCAGCAGCTTGTGCCGGCACTTCGCCCGTGTAGCCCTGGTCAGCGTAGGCCAAGGTAACGCTTTGGCCGGATGCTACTTGTACTTCCTCCGCCAAGACGCTTACCTGCGCCCGGTCCTGTTCGTTGGCCGGCGTGACGATGGCAGCCAGCAGGTGCCCCAGCGTGTCGACGGCCACGTGGACCTTGCTGCCCTTGCGCCGTTTGGCTCCATCGTAGCCGGCCCGGTGCCCGCTTTCGGGCGTGCTTTGCAGTGTGCGCGAATCAAAAATCACGGCGCTCGGCTCCGCCGGGCGGGCTTCGTTCAGGCGCAGGACCTGGCGCAAGTCGTCGGTCAGGGCTTCAAAGACGCGGGCGTCTCGCCAACGCGCCCATTGCTGATAGCACGTGGCCCAAGGCGGCAAATCGTGGGGCAAATACCGCCACGTACAGCCCGTGCGCACCACGTAGCGCAAAGCGTTAAACAATTCACGCAACGGGTATTGGCGCTGGCCGGCATCTTCGCGCACCAGCAGCAAATACGGTAGTAGAAAGGCCCATTCGTCGTCCGTCACGTCGCTGGGATAACCTCGGCGGGTAATTTCCATACCCGCTAATTTCGCTCATAGGTGCATAACACCGTCTAGAGAATGTTGGCCTTGATTAAAAGTTTGGTACGGATGTTACGTGGCTGGCACACCCATTTGAATCAGAGTACCGGAAAGCCATTAGAAGTGTCTATCGGATACTTTGATTGCTGCTATGGGTTTCGGATACCGCATTTAGCTGTGCTAGCAGCCACCAAGAGGCAGCAGGTAGCCAGTACCCGAAAACGCTCGTTTTTGTGCCTCGTGCTTGTTTATCAATTCAATAGCTGAACTGATGTAACATCCGTACCAAACTTTTAACCAAGGCCAACGCCTGACCGTCTGGCAGCAGCTTACCAGTTCAACATTCGCCTGGTGTACTGGTACGTCCCGGTGCCCCGCTGGCCCGTGGACAATCGGGGCAGGAAATGCCATAGCTTACCGTACTTCACTGGTCCTGCGTGCCTGACTCTTTCAATCTCCGATTCCTACTGGCGGCTACGCTCCTATTGCTGCTATTTGCTGCGGCTTTCGAAGCCGCCGTCCGGTGGCCGGGCCAACCGGTGACGGCCGCTCGGCCGGCTCCTGAGGCAACCCGAGCCGATTCGGCTACTGTCGAAAGGTCCATACCGGCGGCACTATCCCCGCCCGATGCGCCGGCCCTACCCGCACCGCCCGTAATAACTCCGGGGCTGCCCGACCGCGAGCCACACCCGGTATTTGAGCGCGGCAACTGGTTCGCGCGGCGGCCCCGGCGGCTGCACCGCTACGTGGGTACGGTGGGCGGCCAGCCCGCCACAGCGCTGCTCGAGTGGCAGAACCCCGACTCCGTGGCGGGCCGCTTTTACCTGCACCGCCACGGACCGGAATACTCCTTGCATTTGCCGACCCCACCCGAGCCGACCGCCCAGCGCCCCATTCGCCGCCGGGGGCGGGTGCTGGTAGTGGCGGAAGCTGGCTGGAGCGGTCGTTCGAGCGAGTGGCGGCTGCACAGCCGGCCGGGAGCCACCCTCACGGGCACTTGGCGCGGCGGGCCCACGGGCCGGCCCCAACCCGTGGTGCTGCGCGAAGACTACACCGGCGGTGTGCGCCTGGCCATCCAGACCTGGTGGGTCCACGGCAATTATACCACGACCGACGAATACGGCCATCGCTATAGTTCAGTAGCGCAGGTGCGGTACGAATTTCCGCACCTGCCCGACCCAACCCGCGTGCCCCCGGCCCTACGCCCGGTGCTCTCGCCCGGCCCGGCCACGCGCCGCCGGCTTCTCCTTGAAGGCGGCGACGGGGACTGCATCACCGACCAAAAGCTCCGCGTGCGGCTCAATGACTTTGGGCTGTTCAGCTACTCCTACGAGGAATATTGCAGCATCATCGGCGGCGCGGCCGACGAGCGGTACCGCTACGCGCTGCTGGACCTGCGGGCTGGGCGCTGGATAACGCCCGTCAGCCAACTACTCCCCCACTACCACGAGGGCCTGGCCCGCCTGCTGGCCCGCCACTTGCTGCAAGACGATGAGTACTGGCGAATCAGTCACGACAGCACCTGGCGACGGGAAATGAATCGCTACCTCGGCGCCCGGCCCGACACGCTGGCGGCTACCACGCGCTGGCTGCGGGCCAACACCCCTGTCTCGGTCAGGGAGAGCCTGTTGACCGGGAGCGGGTTGGAAATAGCCGACTGGCGGGGCCATTACATTGAGGCCTTTCCCCGCGAAACGTTTACCTGGTTTATTCCTTACCGGGAGCTGCGCCCGCTGGTACGGCCCGGCACCCCGCTGGCCCGGATGCTGGCGGCGCGGGGCCTGTGGTAACTTGCTGGTCTTCGCCGTTTGCGCCCATGCCTGCCGCTCCCAATTTCCGATTTCTGCTGTCGGCCACAGTCCTGCTTCTGCTGTTTGCCGGCGCTTTTGAGGCGGCCGTCCGGTGGCCCGGCCGGCCGACGACGCCGCCGGTCCCAGCCACGATAGCCGAAACCAGCCCCACCCCACCGGCTCCGCCCGCCACGCGGGCCCTTACGCCCCCGGCGCCCCGCTCCGCTGTCGAGGCAGACCCGGCGGCGTGGCGGGTGGTGAGCCACCCGGCCCAGCAGCGGAGTCTGCACGTGCACCGCTACGGGGGCATGATAGACGGCCGCCCCGCCACGGCCGAACTGCAATGGTACGCGCCCGACTCGGTGTGGGGCCGCTTCTACCGACACGGGCGCGAACCGGACTACGAACTGCGGGGCCAACTGCATCAACCGGATTCGCTGGTGCTGGAGGTGTTTCCGAACGATACGTCCTACACCCCACGGGGTCGGTGGCGGGTACTTAGCTGGCCGGGGGACCCGGTGCTGAAAGCCGTTTGGCAGCAGGGCAACCGGCGGCGGCGCGTCGTACTGAGCGAAAGCTACGTCGGTGCCGTGCGCTACGACGTCCGCACCGTAGAGTACACCGATGGCGCGCGTGGCCGCCTGGTACACGACTTTCTGACCCTGCCAGTTCCCGTCATGGTTCCCCGGCGGCTACGTGACCGCCTCAGCCCCGGCCCCCAAGCCCGCCTTCGGCAGCTGACGGCCGCGAGGTACTATTTGTGTGACGCGCAACGCCGGCTAAGCGTGCGCCTCAACGACTATGGCCTGTTCAGCTACCAGCTGGACTACCACTGCAGTCCGACCGATGCCAGTGTCGCGGGCGGGGTTGACCTGGACAGTTTTCTCTTCGACCTCGTCAGCGGACAGCCGCTGACGGTGGAAAGCCAGCTACGCCCCGGCTACGAACGGCCGTTACGCCAGTTGCTGGCCCGTCATATTGAGCCCGACCTTGTGGATATTTGCATCAGTAAGTACCTGCTGCGAACGACGATGCCGGACGCAGGCCTATGCCTTACCTGGCGTGGCCTGGAAGCGGCCTATGAGGGTCCCATAAAATGCGGCATCCTCTCGATTGCGATTCCCTACCGCGAACTGCGCCCGCTGGTGCGGCCCGGCACGCCACTGGCCCGCATGCTAACCGCCCGGCGAATATGGTAACTACCGACGCTATTTGCTTGGTTCGCAACAGTTGCGGGCGCACGCCGTGGTCCCACAGCTTATTCCTGTTCGCTGTCCTGGCCGGCTGCCAACCCGACCAGCCGAAAAAACAAACGGCTCCCCCGCCAACACCGGTTACCCCGCCGGCCGGGGCGGCACAGCTCGCCCCGCTGGCGCCGCCCATCAGCCAGACACCCGAACCAACCAAGCCGCTCGCCCCGGAGCCCCCCGCCATCGAGCGCTACCGCGTGCTGCCCACGACCCGTTCCTACATGGGCACGGTGGGCGGCGAGCCGGCCACGCTCGCCCTGACTTGGGTGCGGCCCGACTCGGCAGTAGGCCGCGTTTACTTTTGGCGGCCAGCTACCGAGTACGAGCTGACGACGGCCAGCCGGCACCGGCCGGGGCGGCTGTTGGCGCAAAGCCCGGGTTGCTGGGGATTTCTCTCGGGAGCGGACGCTCCCGGCTACTGGCAGGTGACGAGTGGGCCGGGACCCCAACTGCGCGGCTATTGGCGCGACCCGGCCGGCCGGCGGCAGTCGTTCACCTTGCGGGAAAGCTACCAGCGCAGCGTGCGCTATGCCCGCGAGAACCTGAGCATCGACGAGTCGGGAGCCGACGAGGCCGGCGACCAGCGCCCCTGGCACGAAAGCGACTTTCTGCACCTGCTCGACGGCCCGGCCGCCAGGAGTGCCCTAGCGCGGGCATTGCGCCCCGGCCGGGCCCGCCAGCGGGCCATTGTGCTGGACAACGAGGGCCAGGCCTTTTGTAATAGCATCCTGGATGTCCGGCTCAACGACTTCTATCTGCTCAGCTTCTACCGCCACGAACTCATCGACCCGATAGAGGGCACGAATGATGAGTTGCTGAAGGCGTGGCTCTTCGACCTGGCCAGCGGGCGCAAACTGACCATCGCCAGCCAGTTGCAACCCGGCTACGAACTGCCCCTGCGCCGCCTGCTCACGCGGCAGCTCCGGCACAATCCCCGCTTCAATTACCTCAACCCCGAGCTGAACCCCAGCGCTCCCGATGCCTGGCACTGGTCCCACGAGCCGGACCAGTCGGCTACGCTGGTCAGCCTGCCCAACGAGGACGAAGCCTTAGCCCTAACCGCCACGGGTCTGGAAGCCACCTATTGTTCCAACAGCCTATTCGATAACGGCGGCCCCTTCACGCCACGCTTCCCCGTTGTGGTCCCCTACGCTGAGCTGCGCCCCCTGGTGCGCCCCGGTACTCCATTAGCGCGCATGCTCTGGGCACGAGGCTTATGGTAGTTGCTTCTTACTTGTACTACTTAACCGCTCCGTATGCGCCGCACTAGCTGCTTGATGTGGCTGCTACCCGTTGGCAGCCGCCTGCTGGCAGGGCTGCTGCCCAACTGTCCGCCAGTGCCACTGGCCCGGGCGGCCGAGGTTCCCCACTTGGCGGCACCGCGCCACCTGCTGGCGACCGCAGTGCCCGCCCCGCCGCCAGCCCCTTTGCCCGCCTTGTATGCCATCCCTGGACTGTTGGGCAGCAGGGGCTATCTGCCTGAGCGGGCAAACATTCCCGTCATCTACCGGCCTCATCCCCTGCCACTGGCTTTTTCGCGGCTACGCGTGGTCGCGCACGTGCGGCGCTACGCGGGCCAGGTGGGCCCCTACCAGGCCACGGTGCAGCTCGCGTGGCGACGGCCCGACTCCGTGGCCGGTATCTGCCACCTGGGGTGGCCGATGCGCTTGCTCCACCTGGGCACCGACCGCCACCGCCCCTACCCCGGCCGGACCGTGCTAACCATCGTGCAAGGGGAGCCGGCCCGAGCAGCCGGCACCTGGCGGCTCACCGGCTGGCCGGGGCCACTGCTTACCGGCACCTGGGTAGAGGCCCGAGGCCACCGCTACCCCCTGCGCTTGCGTGAAGACTACACCGGTGCAGTGCCGTATGATATTGAGCGGCTGGTGCTACAGGGTGGCAAGTCCGTGGCATGGGCCGACGACCCGCGCGATACCCGCGTGCCCCACCAATACCAAGAGTACCTGCACCTGCTGGGCGTGGCGGGGCGCCGCCCGGCGCTGCGGCGCTGGCAGGCCCCGCCGTTGGTCATGCGCCGTCGGCAACTACTGGCAGCCTACGAACGGGAGCGTACCTACGCCGGCATCGAAGTGCGGCTCAACGACCATCACCTGCTCAGCTACCAGGCCTCGTACCTGGCCGACCCGTATGGGGGCCGCCCGCAACCGGGCGTCAAGAGCTTTCTGGTCGACCTGGTGAGCGGACGTCAACTGACGCTGGCCAGCCAGCTACGGCCCGGCTACAACCGGCCGCTCCGTCGCCTGCTGACCCGGCACCTGCTGGCCGACCCGCCCGGCGACAGGGATGTTCCTTGGAAATGGCTGGCCGAAACCCGGCCCGGCACAGAACCGCTGGTGGAGCTCCCTTTGGGGGTGCCCGAGTCGCTCACCGACGAAGACCTGCTGCTGACCGACGACGGCCTTGAAGCTACCTTTTCGTCCTACACTGCCTTTACTCACCGCTACGTGCCCTCGGTGACGACCCTCGTGCCGTACGCCGAGCTGCGGCTGTTGGTGCGCCCCGGCACCCCGCTGGCCCGTATGCTGCGGGCGCGCGGGCTGTAGCAGTGCCGGGTGTGGTAGCGTCCTGCTTTACAGGGGGCGTAAAATCTGGGCTCCAGCTAAAAAGCAAGACGTAATTCTTCCCCTATCTGTAAGTAAAAACGGCTGGCTTCACTGTATTACCGGTAGCTTCTTATCCGCAAGCTCCAACACTTCGCACGCTACTTATTGACCGGAGCCCTAGCCATCGTAAGGCAATTGAAATCAATTGACTACCGAAATATTTATCACCCCGTTATTACAACTTGATTTACAACTTGATTTACAACTTGATTTACAACTTGATTTACAACTTGATTTACAACTTGATTTACAACTTGATTTACAACTTGATTTACAACTTGATTTACAACTTGATTTACAACTTGATTTACAACTTGATTTACAACTTTTTTTAGTTGTAAATCAAGTTACTTTCTTGCTCTCTTTTCCTATCTTATCCTTCACCGCTGCTAGCACAAAATCATGGATGGAAATCCGGTCACGCTTCGGCAAGGCATCCTGAATAGCCCGGATTTGGGCCAATTCGCTTTCGTAGATTTTGAACGTGAATGATTTGAGCTTATCCTCTTCAGGTGCCGCGGGAACAACGGGGTCGGTAGAAACCGAGCCCCCCTTGTTAATCATCTCCAGCATGGCCATGCTGGGCGACGGCACCGGGGGCAACCCCATTTTAGGCTTCTTCATAAACTGATGGTGTACTGAGTTGCGATTTAGGTTCTCGAATAACAACTAGTTTTACAACTAAAAATTCTTAGCAGGTACTCCTAATGTATAAGTTGTAAATCCTGTTCTTTATCTAGAACTAAATCTACAACTAAATCTACAACTAAAAACAGTTGTTTTTTATCTATTTAACACTCTGAACATTAATCAATGCTGCCTCCTGCACGCTGCGGCACAGCTCGTTTATTTCGGCAACGGCCTTCTCGTCAGCAGGCTTCATTTCTAACACGCCCAAGCCCGCAGCGGCAGCATTGGCAAAGGAAATTCGATTGCCAACAGCCGTATCTAAAAACTGTAAGTAGGTCGACCCGCGCAGTAACTCGCCAGCTTCCTCTTTGTAGGTGCCCCGGGCGTCGGCCTTATTGATGAATGTCAGGCACCGCAGGCCGGGGTTGAACGGGGTTACTTCCGCAATTAGGTTCTCCACTTTGCGCAGGGTCCAGATGTCCAATGAGCGCGGCGCGAACGGCACGAGGTAGGCATGGGAAATAGTCAGAGCTGACCGCTGGCTAACCGTATCACGCCCCCCGGTATCAATTATAATGTCATCGTACTTCGTGGCCAGCCGGGTCACGCTCGCATGCAATTCGCGACCGGTTAACTTAACGGCCGTGTAGCCAATTTCTCCGTCCAACGACTGGTGCCGGAAAGATGTAAAGTCGGTAGCCGATTCCTGGTCGTCGGCATCTACCAGAATAACATCACGCCCTTGTTGCAGCAAAAATACTGTCAGGTTGGTGGCAATAGTTGTTTTCCCACTGCCTCCTTTAATACCGCCTACCGTGTAAATCATGTTGTAGATGAAAAACTAAAAACAGTTGTTGTTTTAGTTGTAAATCTAGTTGCTTTTTTATTAAGCAGCAAGCTTCTTATGAGTTCTTTGCGTTGAAACAGGCATTTTTGTCATCCTCTTCACATGCCGCGCAATTGAGCAGCACAGCGTTGGACATCATTTCCCCCAGCAAAGCCAGGCGGCAGGATTACATGAGGTCAGGCAGAAGGGGTTAGGGGAGGGGACAGCAACGCTTCTAATCGGGTAGCCGTCGCGGGCAAACTGGACTTGCGCAGGTTATCCAGCACCTGGGCGGCGGCGATGGGCGGGTTCTTCAGCCGGGCCACTTGCTGGCGAAAGGCCTCCAGCGCCTTGGCCGGATTCAGGTCAATCAAGTTGCCGATGAACTCGTCCGGGTGCTGCACCTCGATATCAAACGTGCGGATATAGGGTACGGGGAAATCCTTGAGGTTCGTGGTCACGATGACATCCGCTTGGGACCGCAGGGCAGCCGCCAGCACGTGGCGGTCGTTGGGGTCGGGCAGCGCTAGGGCGGGAATAAAGACCTCGTAACCTTCCACGTCCGCATCGGGGAAGGCCGTGTTCATCATCGTCGCGGTGCGCTGCAACTGCGCGGCCGTCAGGTCAGAGCGTTTGGCCAGCAGGTTGCGGCTCCATTCGTCCTGAATCAGGGCCGACCACTTGGGTTTATATAACCCCGCCGACGCCAGACTCAGCAACAGGTCCCGGATGGGGACGGGGTAGAGCACGCAGGCATCGAGAACGGCAATGAACCGGGGCGAGTGAATCATTCGTAACCCAGGTTTAATTCCTGGGCCTGGTTGGCTAGCAGCTGCAGCTGCTGCTCCCGCCGTTTCGTTTGTTTCGCCTCGTAAACGAGCAAATCCTCGAGCAGTATCCGGCGGTGGCTCCCCACTTTTTTAAACGGCAGTGCCCCTTGCTCCAGCAGCTTGACCAGGTGCGGCCGCGAAACGTTCAGCATATCGGCCGCCTGCTGAGTCGTGACCTCCGAGTCCGAGGGAATCAGGGAAACGGCTTTCCCCTGCGCCATGCTGGAGAGGATGAATTGCAGCAATTCCAGCGCCTTGCGCGGAACAGTGATGTCCGTCCCGCTCTCCTGAATGCGGATTTTCACGCCGTTGCGCTCCGGTCCATTTTTCGCGAAGGCCAAGGCGAAGCCGTACAATGAAGCACTGGCCACCTGCTGGTCCTGGCGGGAGGGTTTCTCAAGTATGGCTTCCATAGTCGTGTAGGTTATCGGTTGCAAACTTACAAACGAAACAAACGAAACAAAGATTTCCTAAATCCGGGGTTCTCTCAGAACATAGAAAATCCAGCACGGTAAGCGGGCCCACAGCCTCTCTTTAACAAAATCCACCTTTTATTTGAATACACCGCTTTGTCTGAGCGGTTTTGCCCTAATTTACTCCGCCTTACACGCGGCTTGCCTAACCCATGGCTCATGAGCGACGATGACAAGATTATGCGGGCAGTGTATGGATTGGTGTTGCTGGCATTGGTACCGGCCCTAGTGTGCTACCTCGTATTGACCCGAAGCGCGATGGGCAAACGAGCGCACGGGCCTGCAGTCGTATTGCTGGCAAACGCGCTGGTGCAGCTCCTAGTGTTGCACCTCTGGATTGGCAAGCCGCACTCGTTGCAGGACTCTGTAGAATTGTACCGCACGTCGTGGTTCTTTTGGGCACCTAGCTTGGTTGTCTGTTCAGTTCGACAGTTTTTTAATCTCGTCTAATCCGCTCGTTTTAGCGATTCCGACCGTTTGGCTGACCTACTGGCGTGGGAAAACAGTGACTCGGTCCTTGTAATAAAAAGTGGCAAACGCCTGCTGCTTCCAGCGCGGGGTTTGGGCAAACCGGCGGTCGACTACTTGTTGCCAATCCGGAGGAAACCCAGGTAAATGGGCTAAAAGCCCCTGGAGCAAGCCCGCGTACCCCTCAATGTTTTCCCAAGAAGTATCGGCTTTGAGCACGCTGTTGCGGGCGTGCACGAACAAGAAGTAGGTGTTGTCATTGATTTCATCCCCACCCGCGCGCTTGGCCGCTTCGACGCAGGTGATTTCCAACCAAGTAGCCCAGCAGTGGCCATTGGGCAGATGAATGCCAATAGCAGTGCAAACGTGGTGGGGGCGGGACATCTGAGCAGGAATGTGTGGTCAACCTATCGCTGCTTCTGCTAAATCACCATTTACTTGTACTTACACCCCGCCCTTCGCTTACCAAGGCGGAGGCAGCTGCCCGATGGGTGGATTCGCTTTGCACAAACGCAGCAACTCGGCGCCCTGTGAGCTTAAGTAACGAAGGGATTTCTTGTAGTAAAACTCTGAAATCAGGGCCAGCCTTTCTATGACGCCCTCCCAGGCCACATGCAGCAAATACTCATCGGTACTGGCCAGCCACTTGTTGAGGAACGCGAAATAGCGGCGGCATGCTCGCTCGTCTCCCTGGTCCAGCAAGGTAAGTAAATGGCTGCCGAAATCACACCCCACGCCGTAGAACCACCCTTCGCCGGCCAGATAGTCGCGAAAATCCTCGCTGTAGGCGACAAATTCCGGCAGCGCACCCCGCAGCTTGTTGGCAAAGTTGGCCTGGGTCACGTGCTTCATGGTCCAAGATAGGCGTAACCTGAAGAGGGCTCTTCGCCTTACGCGTTGCAGCACGCTTGATTGTTTAACCGGACCAATAAGTTGGTCTTTGCTCTGGTCAGGATAAGTTTATCTTCGGCTCCCTAAACTGAATTGCCGCGTTTACTGCAGTACCATTTCAGTGGACTGAGCAGATGTGATTAGTTCTTCATGAACATGGAGAACAACCCGACCGCTCCGCACACAACGGCAAAGCACACGACGAGCAAGAACACAGCAATTTTGCCTTTGATTGTGGAGAAGGGAGGCCATACGAGCAACCGGGTCTGGAAGGCCGCACAGAATAAGACCACCACCCCAACTACCACCACCAGAAAGGCTCCTAACAGCCATCCAGCGATTTCGTCGCTGTGTGAGTCGAGGCCGGCCTGTGCAGAGAACGGCAGCACACAGCAAACCAGTAAAAGAAGAGTTCTTGAAAACATGCGGACAAGATGGGGGGCACATATACAGCAGAGTCGACTAATCTGACCCTCGTTTTAATTTTCGGCGTGGCCGGAACCGGCTCCCGTGCGCGGCGGCTACCTTTCTAACCGTTTTGGTGTACTGTAGCACCATTCTACCGGAAGCGGTTTTGCTATTCCGAAGCGCCGAACATGGGGCGCGTGCTACCACACCACGAGCACGCGGTTGTTGCTGGTATCGGCGATGTAGACCTTGCCGGCGGCATCGACGGCCACGCCCTGGGGCTGCGCCGGCACGATGCTGCCCGTGTAAGCCGGATTGACGGCCCGGCCACTGTCGTCGATGAGGGTGCTGAAGTGGCCGTTGGGCGTAACATGGCGGACGGCGTTATTGACGGGGTCGGTTACGTAGAGGGAACCGTCGGGCGCGACCGCAACGCCTATGGGGTTGCGAAAGCTTGGCGCACCGCTCGGTTCCTCGTACGGGTCGCAATGGGGCCCACAACCGGCCAGGATGCTCACTTTTCCCTTGGGGGTGACTTTGTAGACGCGGGCCGTCAGACTGCCGGTGATGTACAGCGTGCCATCGCGCGCGATGGCAACGCCGAAGGGCGCGACGCGTCCTTCGGCGTTGCCGGGCGGCTCGCGCCAGGGCGTCAGGTCCACCGCCGTGCCCACCCGGCCATTGGGCGCGATGCGCCGGATGCAATCGGCACTGTCGGCCACGTACACGGCGCCGTTGGCGGCCACGGCCACGCCGGTGGGCCGGGTGAACCGGGCCGCGGGGCCGGTCCCGTTGGCCAACCCGCGCTGGCCGGAGCCGGCCAGCGTGCTCACCTGCCCCCGAGGACTGATTTTGCGAATGCGGTGGTTGCCGGTATCGGCCACGTACACGGTATCGCCGGGGCCCACGGCCACGCCCAATGGACGCGTAAAACGGGCGGCCGCGCCGGCACCATCGGCAAAACCGGCTTCGCACGCGCCAGCTAACGTACTGACCGCTCCTTCGGGGGTGATTTTGCGGATGCAGTGGTTGTCGCCGTCGGCCACGTACACCGTGCCGCCGGGGGCTACTGCCACGCCAAACGGCTCCCGGAAACGGGCCGTCGGGCCCGGCCCGTCAACGCGGGTGACTTCGCCCGCGCCAGCGAGCGTGCCCAACTGGCCATCCGGCGAAAGACGCGTGATGCGGTGGTCGTCGTGCGCGACGACGTAAAGCGAGCCATCGGCGGCCCGGGTTAAGCCCCAAGGGCTGGCAATGTGGGCGGCCGTGCCCGGGCCAAAGGCATAGCGCGGAGCGCCGGGGGCCGAGTGGGCCACGTAGGACAAGGTACTGACCTGCCCATTGGGCAGGATTTGATGGATGGCATTCCGGCCCGCATCGGCCACGTACACCGTGCCGTTGGCCGCCACGGCTAAGCCGTTGGGCCGAAAGTGCTCGGTTCTCACCCCGCGGTAAGCCGCCTTGAATTCCGGCTTGCCGGCCAGTACGCGCACCCGCCCGCTGGGCCAAATCCGGCAAATGCGCATGTCCGAGGCACCGGCCACGTACACGCTGCCGTCGTTTCCCACCGCCACGGCGGCGGGCCGCCGGAGGGTGACCACGGTATCGCCTTTCGAAGGGAAGTGGCCCGCCGGTCGGCTCCCCGGCAGGGCGCTTGCCACGCCGGCGGCGGTGATTTTATAAATGCTGTCCTGCGGTTTATCGGCCACGTACAACGTGCCGGCGGCATCGACGGCCAAGCTGCTGAACGAGCTGACACCCGCGCCAGGGGCAACCAGGTGGCCCAGGCCCGGTAGGGTGCTCACTTGCCCGTCGGGGGTGATTTTGCGAATGGCCTGAGAATAATTGTCGGTGACGTACACCGTGCCCCGGGCATCCACCGCAATGGCCGTGGGGTTGGTGAACCGGGCCGTTGCCGCCGGTCCGTCGGTCGTGCCGACCTCGCCGGAGCCAGCCAGCGTGCTCACCTGGCCATCCGGCCGCACGCGCCGGATGCGGTTGTTGTTGGTATCGGCCACGTACAGCACGCCGTCGGCCCCTTGAGCCATGCCGGAAGGATAGTAAAAAAGAGCCGTTAACCCCGGGCCGTCGGCATGGTTTCCGTAGCCTCCGGCCAGCACCCGCACCAGGGGGGCGGGCGAGGCGGAGGCCGGCCGTTGGCTGTGGGCAAGCCCTGCGTCACCCAGGAAGGCCAGGACCAGTAACAATGGTTTCGGAAGGCTATTCATCCGGAAAAGGTAATGCCGGGAAAACCCTTGTTTTCGCTGACGGATTTCGATAGTCTACATGGCGTAGCAAGGCTACTTGTTTTTCGATGCCCACCCGCCATTTTTGCCCCTTACGACCATCATGCGAGCCGGGTCGCAGGTTTTTCCTATTCAGTTAATGACAGCCCACGAGGAACTAGCCACCCCACTTGCCAATTTTCAGCCAGTTAATAAACAAGCTGATGCGGTGCCGGCCCAGGGCTGGCAGCGGGTTCTCGGTCAAGGGCAGCGCATAGCCATAAAACAGGTTCACCAGTCCGCCCACGCTCAGCCCCGCCTGCGGTACAGCCCGAAAGTCCAGTTGCCGGCTGGAGCCGGCAAAGGGCACGTAGCCCACCACATCGAGCCGGCCGCCCAGCAGCCCAAACTCGCCTTCCACCGAAAGTTTGGGGCCCACGACCAGCGGGGCGAGCAGGGCTTCCAGGCCCACAGAAACGCCGACGTTTCTACCCGCCTTGCCCTGCCCGGGCTGTAGCCCCACCTCCAGGCCGGCGGTGCTTCCCTGCACCAACAGGCCGCCCTTGAGAATGAAATGGTCCTCCAAGTAATAGCGCTGGCCGGGGCCGAGCGCCATTTTCAGGTCGGCCCGGCCGCCCCGGGCGTCGTGCAGGTAGTTGGTGCGGAAGTCGGCGCGCTGGCGATAGGCGGCCAACGTTGCTTGATTATTCGGATTATTCAGGTGATAAGGATAGTCCCGAATCAAGGTGTCGAGGTCGGCGCGGGCGCGGGCGTAGTCCCGCTCGTGGGCGTAGATTTCGGAGCGGAGCTGGCGCGTGTCGGTGAGCAGCCGTTGGGCGTTTTGCTGGAAACTGCGCCGGGCCTGGGCCGTGGTATCGGCGGGGCGCAAGGCGTAGCGGCCGGCCGCGTGGGTGTTCAGCAGGCGCGTGAGCAGGCGCAGGGCCGGGGCGGCGGACAGAGCGTGGGCGCGGGTCAGGCTATCCTGGTACGCCCGGTAGTATTCGCTCAGTTCATCTTCCCCGACGGGCAATTTGTAGCGGGGGAGCCGGCAGCCGCGCCACCGCGGGTGGGTGGGCGCGGTGCGCGCGGTATCGTGGTCGTACACCCAGCGCAACTCGTCGCAGCCCCCGGCCGGGTCGTGGAGGTCGTCTAGTAGCAGGACTCCCCGCTGGTAACGGTCGGCGGGGCGCGGGCTGGGCAGGGCGGCCAGGGTGTCGAGGTAGGCGAGGGCGCGCGCGTAGTCGCTGCGCTGCCGGGCGGCCTCGCTCAGCAAAGCGGCCACCTGCCGGCCGTCCTGCAAGCCTGCCCGCCAGACGGTCGGCCGGATGCGGGCAAACGGCCCCGCCTGCCCGATGGCCAGGTGCCGCAGCAACCCTTCGGCCGCCGCGGGCTGGCCCCGGTGCAGCAGGTCGGCGGCGCGGGCCAGCGAGTCCTGGTAGACGCGCTGCGCCACCCAGAACTGCTCGTTATTGACCGGACCGCGGGCGCGGGGCAACGCACAGCCGTGCCAGCGTGGCGCACCGGCCCGCACGGTATCGAGCTGGTAGCTGCGGCCCATGTCGGCGCAGCCGCCCCGGGTATCGTGCAGGTGGTCGAGGCGAAGCCGGCCGCGCTGAAAATACGTGAGACGCATAAAAGCCGGTTGGCCTTCTTGGTAGCTCAGCAGCCAGTCCTGCTGCGCAAAGCCAAGGCCGCTGCGCTCGCCCAACCCGAGAGCGCTGGTCAGGTCGTCCTCGGCCCCCCGAAAGTCGCCCCGGGCAGTACGCGCTTCGGCCCGGTACACGTACAGCGGCAGCCGGAAGTCGGAAAAGGGACGGGAGCTAACGGCTGTTTTAGGAAAGAGCAAGTAATCAGCAGCATAGCTTTCGGGGTAATGAACCAGCAAATACGTGGTGGTGCGTTCCAAGGCAGCCGGACTCAGCACCCGGTAGTAACGACTCAGGTAAGCCAGCGAATCGCGCAACGGCTTCGGCGTTACATAGCTGACGGGGCCATACGCCCATACCGCTTGCAACACCTGTGACCAGGCCCCAGTCGGCAGTAACAGCAACAGAAACAACCAGCCGGTTTTACGCATGAGCGAAGGTAGGATGTGGTAAACAACGAGAGCAGACCCTCCGACTCCGCCCCATAGCTGCGGGTATTCACTGTCCAGGCACTGGTTGACAATGCGTTGCTAGGTACGCAGATAAAACGATGGTCTAAACGTTCCTTTTCTAAATTGAGCGCCTTTACGGCAAGACCCATTTCGTGAACACGTTGATATCTTACTCCAGTAGCCCTCCACCCGTTACTATCGTATGAAAACAAGCTGCTCGCTAATAGGCACGGTCCTGCTCTTTACGGCCCACCTGCTGCTGGCCTACTTCCTGGTTGGAGCCTTGCTGGCCCAGGGGAGCGAAAACCAGCAATATGACCGGGCCTTCGCGGGCGTTGGGCTCGCCCAACTGCTGCTGGCCTGGGTTGGAACGCTGGTGGTGCGGCGGTTGTGGCAACGGCGGTGGGTGGTGGCGGGCGCGTTGGCCTTGCTGTTAATGGTTGATGGGCTGGCCCTGTGCGGGGGCGTGCTGTTGACCGGTGTCATCGGTGTGACGCCCGATGTGCCGTCTGAATAGCGGCTCTGAGGCAGAAAGAAGACCGTTTTCTTAAATTACTCGGCCTGCTATAGTCAACGCGCTCAACTGGCAACCCGGCCACCCCTTCGATGGGCACGCCCGGGGAAGTAAGTACCTTTCCGCTCATGTGCCGACCTCGCCCCTTTGCCTTATTTGTGTTGCCGGTGCCCGGCTGGCTACTGGTCCTGTTGCTGCTGGCCAGCGCGACTACCGGGCAAGCCCAGGTGCCGCCGGGTGGCTACATCCCGCGTCCCGTCAAGCACTTGGCCCGGGTGCCCGAGCCGCCGGGTGGGCTGGTGCCCTACCGCAAGGGCAAACTCTGGGGGTACTCGGATACCACGGGCCGGCTGGTGGTGAAGCCGGTGTTTGAGCGGGAACCGTGGCCGTTTGCGCTGGGGTTCGGCACCGTTTCCCCAAAGCCGCTCACGCTTATCAACGCCCGGGGTGAGTTGATACGGGCGTCCCGCCGCCGCGCCATTGGCTTTGCTCCCAAGGGGGGCTTTGCCCTCGTCTCCCGGCGCGGGGTGGGCTTCCGGCCGGCGGTGAGCGGCCTGCGCTACCCCCGGGACGGGCGCGTCGCCGTCATCGATACGCAATGGCTGTCCCCCCGCAACCGTGGCGATGGCCGCCTCTCCCCCACGCGGGGGGCGCGCCGAAAGCATTCGTCCTTGCCCGGTAAGTTTCTGGCCCTGTACGACGAGTACGAGCGGGAAGCCCTGACCAACGAGCACGGCCGGCGGCTCACCGATTACAAATACACCTACATTACGCCCTTCCACGAGGGCTTTGCCGTGGCCACGCGCACGGGCGGCCGAACCACGGTGCTGCTCAACCGGCAGGGCCGGGAAATTACGCGCGGCAGTGCCAGCGCCTCCCCCGTCTTCCACAACCGCGCCCTGCGGTCGCCGTACGCGGAGCCCACCCAATTGGACCTGATAGACTCGACCGGGCAGGTGTTGCAGACCTTCGGGACGACGGGCGGGGCAGCCGGCTGGTTCGTCGACGGCGAAGTATTTTCGGCGAGGTCGCCGTATAAGCAGGGGCTCTTTCGCTTTTACGACCGCAACGGCCAGGTCTTGCTCGGTGGGCAGGAGTTTCGCCGAAGCGACCGGCCCTGGAACAACCGCCGGTGGATGCAGTTCCCGGACGGGAAAGAGGGGCTGATGAACCGGCAGTTGCAGTGGGTCGCGCCCCCCGAGTACGAGGCGCTCTACTACCCGCTGATAAATGGCTCACGGGTTCACACCTTGGATATCTACCAAATACGTGATTTCCCGCACGATACGGCCTACCTGGTGGCCAGGCGCGATAACCGCTACGGCCAACTCGCCGTGGCGAGCGGTCAGCTGGTGATTCCCGCCCGGTACGACACGATTGTCAGCCCGCTCACCCTGGGCTTCGCCGTGGCGCAACGCGGGGGTCAATCGTACGTGGTCAATCGTCGCGGCCAGGAGATAAGCCCGGGGTCAATTCCCCGTTCTTCCTATCCCGATTGCCGGGACGGGGTCTGCCGGGTGGGAATCGTCCGGGGCGACCAGGTGGCCTTGTTTGACGAGACCGGCCAGCAGCTTTGTCCGTGGCAGGCAATTGTCCCGAACCCCGCTCATCTCCAGTTCCAGTATATGCCGCAAGCAGGGTACGACGGGTTGGTGGTTATTTATCGAAACCCGGCGCTCGTTGAAGGGGCTAGCCGCGAAGGCTCCCCGTCCGCCAACCTCATCACCCGCGACGGACGGCCGCAACTGCCCTGGCGCTACGAGTACATCAGCGCCTGGAACGGTTTTTATGCTCTGCGATTATGCCAAAAACCAGGGTCTACCGGTTCCAAATGGGAGGTGTATGACCGACAACTGCGACCCTTGCTGGCGCATCCGGTTGATAATCTGAACGATTTTCCAGGCGGCTGGCTGTCCACTGGTACAGAAATGTTTCACGCATCTGGCCGGCGCATTGCCGTACCGGATGCTACCAGGCAGCGTTTTCAAGCAGTCAGTGAGTTGTTGCCAATGGAGCCATTTGCCAACGATATCTGGCCGGTGTATGACTACGGTAACCGCACTGGCTACCTCACCATCCACGGCCGGGCGTTGTGGGAAAATGAATAAAGAACGATTGTGGCTGTTGCACAACTCCCTATTGGAGCAGAGTCGGCCATTTAACCACGTATAAAAGGCTCAAATAAGCTCCTAACGCCCTCTTTTAGGCGGGAGCGCTGGCTTTTCGTTGGCACGTTCTGCAACAACCACGACCGAGAGTAAACTTGTGGACGCAGCACATTCCTCCTGGTGGGCGTGTCAGCAAGCCCGCTCCCCACCGGCCGCTTCTCTCTTTATTTCACAAGTAGTTACACAAGCTTATCGCTTATTTCGTCCTGAATCCCTTATGAAAAGGAAGATACTTTGGCTGTTTGTGCTTTTACCATCCTTCGTAACGGCTCAGACGAATGACGCGGCGCTTCTCAAGCGTCAGAAAGTCGCACAGGTCCGCATCTATTTGGGAACCAGGCTCGCTGCGACCGACCGGTACGATACACGCGGAAATCTAATCGCTTCGTCAGAAGAGGATTTTTTATTGGAGTCTGTTCAGCGCTCCCGTATTCAGCAATTCAATGCGCAGAGTCAAGTGGTGTCTCTCAAAATCAAGATTTCAGGGGATAGGGATACGATTTTTTGGCATTATCACTACAACGAACGCCATCAACTGGTAGCCACCACGGTGGGATATCCAGAAAAGTCGATTGAACTCCGGGTCTATGATTCAACCGGTAAGCTGGCCCGGATAACCCAAGTGGACCCAACAGGGCAGCTGACCAGTGAGGAAACCTTTGCCTACAATAGAAGCGGTCAGGAAGTAGCGTCCAGACGAGTGATGGCGGGCTCCAGGGAGCAAATCAAGCGAACCACGTACGACCAACAAGGCCGGCTCATCCGGGAACAACTCTTCAACGGAGACGACCTCTTCTCGACCCAATGGACAGCGTACCGGCCCAATGGCCAGAAAAGCAAGGTAACCTGCGCAGAACCCGACGAGACAACGGGCATCGCGTTCACCTACGACCGTCACAACCGCTTGGTATCCCGGTGCCATTTCACGCTCGAACAAGGCCCAGAAGTTACTACCGGAACGGAAGAATTTACCTACACCCCGACGGGCCTGATAAAGACCTACGCAGAGAATATTTTCTCTTCCAGCGGGACCAAGCGGGTGTTTTCGTATGAATATACCTACTCGAAATAGCCTAGGCAGTTAGTTGGCTCAGGGTTGCTCACTCAACCCAATCGGGGCTTTTTGCTCAATTATGTCCTCGTCTTAGCAATTGGGACCGTGGCTGTTGCAGAACCCGATGCGACGACTCCAAGTGATGGCTTGACGAGCCAATTCAGACTGAATATGGCGCTTTTGCACGCAATTAGTAGCTCGCTTACGCGGGTTCCTAGCCGTTTAGCCAGTTCTGCAACAGCCACGACCGTTTTCGTAAACAGCTACCTGTCCGTATCAGCTTTGCGCACCTGCTCATTTATTTCGTCCATTGCCTCCTGCATCTGCCGCATGGCAGCCTCGCATTCAATAGACACCGCATAGCGATGCAAGTCTTTGCCCTCGGCATCCACTTCGCCTACTATCCGGATGATGTATTGGGCGTTGGAAAAGTAGCCGTCGTAGGGAGAGAACAGGGGGACGAGTTCCCCATCTGCACTGGGAGGCGGGGCTGCTACGCCCCTCTTAAAACCGGCCGCGACCAGCTGCTTTCTGAGGGAAACGACACACGCGGGACTTCTGAAGCGGTAGATGACTTCTTCCAGAAGCCGGCCGTGGGCGTCGGGGTGAAAGACGAGAAAGGCATCGGTCATTCTCGAATACACTTTAATAAGCACCCGCATTGCCGGCAATATCCAGGTCGTCGTGCCGCCACCGAACCCCGGCAAATCCCTTATCCCGCAACCTCTTTTCGGGCATATCAAAACCCTCTTCTACGAAGACCAGCAACTCCTTTAGCGAAAGACACTGTGCTTTTGCGGCAATGCTCGTCAGCAAAGAAAAGGAAAGGAGTAGCAGTACTTTAGGCTTCATAAAAAGCAAAAATAGAGGTTGAGTTAAGGCGATGCCACCGTCCCATAATAGCTGTAGCCTCTTTTGCCTTTTCAACCGTTTTGGCATACTTATCTATTTCCTGTTCTGCCCCTTTTGTCCGTGTGTTATAAACCCCACAATAGCCAGTAACGCAGATACTGGCGCTCCGATAGCCCCGAACAGCACGAGGCCGGAGGAGCCCGCAGTCAGGCCAACGGGGATAAACAGGACGCACAACACTGCCAAGGCACCGAATATTAGGAAGGCCAAGCCAAAGAACTCTCGCAGGGAAGGGTCGTAGTCATTGGGCGAAGCCACTACTCGTCGAGTCAGTGCCGGGCTTGCGACCGGCCGGACAGCAACCTTCAGCGGCACGTAGTGGGCCACCGGACCATGTGTTGGCGTTCGATAGCGGATGCGTCCCGCAATCCGAGGGACGCAGACTGGCTGAGAGGGGCTCTTGGCCGATGCATCGGCCTGTATCTGCGGAGCGTCTATTTCCTCTAATGCCATCGGCTGCATCGCGTTAGCCTGCCTCGTGGGAAAAGACGCAGGCACCAACACCGGATGGCGTTGGCAGTTCAGGAGCAAACTGACAGTAAGCGGCAGTAGAGCGGAACGCATGAACCGATGTGTCATCGCAAGTAAAAAGGGAAGCTGGGCAAGTTACACCGAGTTCCTTCTTCCCATCGTCACCTAAATGTAAATGAGAAACAAACCCTCGTTTGAACGATTGGGACTTTTTAAATGAACTGCGGTCTGGTTGTCAAAACAGAAACCCCCTTCGCTGAAAGCGCTTTGGGCTGAGTAACTTGCGCTAGTGCTGCAACGGCTATAGCAGGCAGCTTTTTTAATGGATAGCGTGTTGCACCAGCCTTCACTTTGGCCTCGCTCCCGCCTTACGGGTTCATTCCGGCACTTGCCCTACTACTGCCTTCCTTACCTCGTGAGCTTGGCCTTCCTGGCCGGTTGCCACGAGGCACCCCGTTCGGCGCAGCGGCCGAGTCAGCCGCCCCAACCACCCGCCGCGACCCCGCCCGCCGGCACACCTCTGCCGGCGACGGTTTCCCCACCGGCCCCTACTCCAGCCCAGCAGGGGCACCACCGCTACGTCGGCACAGTCAAGGGGCGGCGCGTACTGGTGTCGCTAGACGTGGAACCAGACTACCCTAATGCCCAGTACTTCCATTGTGAAGGGACGTACTATTACCTGAACTCCGGCCAGCTCCATGCCCTGCGTGCGGAGGGGGTATGGCAGCCCACGCAGCCGCTGGAAATTCTGACGGACGACGGGGGGCACTGGTGCTTCACGCAAGCGTTGGGGCCCACGCTCTCCGGCGTCTGCACCTCCGGAAGCGGGCAGCCGCTCGGCGCGATTTCCCTGCACGAAAGCTATGCTAGAGCCGCCCAGTATGAGATTCTAACCGAAACCATCCACGAAGGGCGGGGCGTCCGAGTGAATGGCGACCCGGATACCTCTTCCTTTACCCGGTCGTACCTGCACCTGCTCGGGCGCGATACCCTGCGGCCAGCGTTGGCTCGGCTGCAATGCCCCGGGCCTGCCCAGCGCTTGCGGGGGCGGCGGAAGGCGTTGGCGGCGCACGAAGGACCGTTCACCGAAGAAGGTCCACTGGTCGTCTGGTTGGAAGAAGACCTGACCGTGACGCTCAACGAAGCCGACCTGCTGGCTTACTGTGTGGAGCAGGGGGTTGCCTACGGCGGCAGCGGCCGGGGCTACCTGAGTCATCGAAATTACCTGGTTGACTTACGCACGGGGCGGCCCCTGCAGCTGGTCAGCCAGCTGCGCCCCGGCGGCCTGCTGCAGCTGCGGCGGCTGCTCACCCTCCACGCCCGGCGCGACACGGCAGCGCACCTGCTGGCCGACTACCTGCAAGGGCCGCTGCTGCGCCTGCCGCCCGAGGGTTTTATCCTGCAACCGGCCGGTTGCGATGCCTACTACGGCGCCGAAGATTCCCACGACGGCAGCTCCTCCTCGTTTCAGGAGACCATCTCCTGGGCCGAACTGCGCCCGCTGCTGCGGCCGCAAAGTCCGCTTTGGCGCGTGCTGCAGGCCCGGGGACTCTAACCTAACCCTGCTTTTAGCGATTGGAACGTGGCTGTTGCAGAACTCGGCGCAACGAGTTGAAAAGCCCATTGGGCGAGCAGCAAGCGGATAAAATGGTCTGTGAAGCACTATTGCCGGGTGACGATGAGTTAACACAACCCATCCACGAGCCCTGACCCGAGTTCTGCAACAGCCACAACCGTTTTTGTGAACGGTTATTTGCCAATCAGGACGCTACTGCGCGCCTTCCCTTCAAAGGGATGGGCCTGCGGCGCGGTCGCACAGGCGGCTTATCTTGCCGGGCCCTTGCAACCAGCGGGTCTTTTGCCCGCCCGAGCATGGTCGGAATAGCGTTTTATCGGCTGCCTTGTTTTGGTGGTCGCATCCGTAGCGGCGTCCGGCCGGGTTCTTTTTGTTTGCCATGAAACACCTCTATCTCCAGGGCCCCGCCGCGGCCCGGTGCGGTCTTCTGGGATGGTTCCTGGCGGTGGCGAGCCTGTTCGTTCCGGCGGGACCCAGCCAAGCGCAACCCCGCGTCACCGCCCGTTCAGCCGATTTTTCCCTCTTTGACAATGCCGTGGCCGTGCTGCCCAACGGCAACCTGGTGGTCGCCGACCCCGGCTACAGCCCGGACACGACGCGCCGGGGGATGGGCGCCGTGTACCTCTACGACGGCCGCACCAAAGCCCTGATTAGTGTGCTCACCGGGAGCACGGCCGACGACCAAGTGGGCAGTGGCGGCATCACCGTGCTCGCCAACGGCAACTTCGTGGTGCGCAGCCCGGACTGGAACAACGGCGCGGCCGCGCGGGCGGGAGCCGTCACCTGGGGCAGCGGGACACGCGGGGTGAGCGGGGTGGTGAGCGCGGCCAACTCCCTAGTAGGCGCCACGACCGACGACCAAGTGGGCAACAGCACGCCGGTCAATCAGTTCGCCGACGACTACCACTATAACTACGACGACGTCGTCCTGAACAAGGAAGTCACGGCGCTGCCCAACGGCCATTATGTGGTGAGCAGTCCGTACTGGCACAACGGGGCCGCTGCGAACGCCGGGGCCGTGACCTGGGGCAATGGCAACACCGGCATCCGGGGGGTGGTGAGCGCTGCCAACTCGCTGGTGGGGACCCACCCCAACGACCAGGTGGGCAACAACTCCCCGGACAATAATACCAGTGACTACGTCGACAACACCAGCGTGCGGGTGCTGACCAACGGCCACTACGTGGTGAGCAGCCCCAACTGGCGGAACCGGGCCGCGCCCCAGGCCGGGGCCGTGACCTGGGGCAACGGCGCCACCGGCGTGCGCGGGGCGGTCAGCGCCGCCAATTCCTTGGTTGGTTCCCATCCCGGCGACCAGGTAGGCCTCGGCGTGACGGAGCTGCCCAACGGCAACTATGTGGTCAGCAGCCCGCAATGGAAGAACCGGGCCGCGGCCACGGCCGTCGGGGCCGTCACTTGGAGCAGCGGCCAAACCGGGGCGACGGGCGTCGTCAGCGCCGCCAATTCCCTGGTCGGGGCCCATAGCTTCGACTACGTGGGCAACGGCGGGGTGACGGTGCTGCCCACCGGCCACTACGTGGTGAGCAGTCGGTTCTGGCACAACGGGGCCGCCGCCAACGCCGGGGCCGTGACCTGGGGCAACGGCCGCACCGGCGTGAAGGGCGTCGTGGGTGCCGCCAACTCGCTGGTCGGCTCCCATGCCGGCGATGACGTGGGGGCGAACTTCCAGAGTTATTATGACCACGACTACGAAGAACCCCCGACCGACGGCCGGGGCATCACGGTGCTGCGCAACGGCCACTACGTGGTGAGTAGCCCCGAATGGCAACACGGGGCCGGGGCCGTGACCTGGGCCAGTGGCGCCACCGGCGCGCGTGGAGTGGTCAGCGCCACGAATTCCTTGGTGGGCGCCCACCGCGACGACCAGGTCGGCACGGGCGTGGTGGCGCTGGCCAACGGCCACTACGTAGTGCGCAGCCCGCGCTGGCAAAACCGGGCAGTTTCGCACGCTGGCGCCGTGACGTGGGGCCACGGCCAGCGGGGCGTTAAAGGCGCCATCAGCGCGGCCAATTCGCTGGTCGGCGTCCATGCCAACGACCGGGTGGGCCTCGGCGTGACGGCGCTCGCCAACGGGCATTACGTGGTGAGCAGCCCGCTCTGGCAACACCGGGCCGCAGCCCGGGCCGGGGCCGTGACCTGGGGCAACGGGTGGACCGGCGTCAAGGGGGCGGTGAACGCCGCCAACTCGCTGGTCGGCGCCCACGCCGACGACCAAATCGGGAACGATGCCTCGGTTGATGGGTACATCGAAGACCGGGTTCGGAACGGTCAGGTCACGGCGCTGCCCAATGGGCACTACGTGGTCAGTAGCCCGTACTGGCGAAACGGAGCGGCCCGCATGTCCGGCGCCGCCACCTGGGGCAGCGGCACCGCCGGGGTTAGGGGCGTGGTGAGCGCGGCCAACTCGCTGGTCGGTTCTGCCGGCGGGGACCTGGTGAGCAGCGCCGGCGTGACCGCGCTGCCCGGGGGCCGGTACGTGGTGTGCAGCCCCCATTGGGCCAACGGGGTGGCCGCCGGCGCGGGGGCGGTAACGCTGGGCAACGGCACCGCTGGCGCCACGGGCGGGGTGAGTGCGGCCAACTCCTTGGTGGGCACCACGGGCAATGACCTGGTGGGCTCCGGCGGCGTCACGGTGCTGGCCACCGGCCATTTCGTCGTCCACAGCCCGTCCTGGAAGCACGGGTCGGCCCGCCCGGCCGGGGCCGTCACCTGGGGCAGCGGCACGGCCGGGGTGCACGGGGCCGTGAGCCCGGCGAACTCGTTGGTTGATTTCCAGCGCGACGAATACACCGCCGGCAGCGAGGTCCTGGCGCTGCCCAACGGCAACTACCTGGTCAGCACCCCCAGCTGGCCAAACGGGGCCGTGGCCCGGGCGGGGGCCGTGACCTGGGGCAGCGGCCAAACCGGCACGCAGGGGGCGGTGAGCGCGGCCAACTCGCTGGTGGGCACGCACCTGAACGACCAGGTGGGCGTCGGCGGCGTGACCGTGCTGGCCACCGGCCACTACGTGGTGAGCAGCCCCTTCTGGAAAGACAGTTCCGCCGCCGGGGCCGTGACCTGGGGCAGCGGCACGGCCGGCGTGCAGGGCCGCGTGAGCGCAGTCAACTCCCTGGTCGGCACCAATGGCAGCGGCGAGGAGGGCGTGGAAGAGGGTCAGGTAGCGGCCCTCATGAACGGCGACTACCTGGTGCTCACCCATGGCACGCCGAATGGGCCAACGGGCCCGGGGGTGGTCCTCACCCCGGGCCGGGGCACGGCTGGGGTCACGGGGGGCGTGAGCGCGGCCAATTCTTACGTCAGTCCCCCGGGCACCGCTTCACCCCGCTAGCGTCCACTCAGTGGGCACCCGGGTGAGGATGCAAATCAACTAATCCTTTCGCCGAAATGGCAGCCAAACCAGCGCGGTACGGGTAACTGCTTTAGAGCCAATTTGGCGCCGGACCAGTGACGTTAACGGCGCTTGCTCTTCCGACCGTTTGGCTGAACCACACTTATGAAACATGCATGATTTCCCGCCTTTTTGTTGGTTAAGCAGCCGATTATTGGCCGTGGGCACCTGCTGGTGCGTGCTGACAGGGTGTGTGCTGGGCTGTCCTACGCAACCCCGCCTGCGGGAATTTACCTTGTACAATCCCCGCTTCCAGGCCGAGCACGCGTCGGTGTTGACGCAACCCAACCTGCCGTTTGCCGGGTTTTATTATCGCCCGGTCCCCGGCACCGCCCTAGGTTCGCCCAGCTACAGCTACTTGAAGTTCCGGGAGGATGGCAGTTTCTTTACGGCTTTCATGCCGGTTGCGCCCGAGCAGTTCCGCTTGACCGCGCCCGTGGACAATCTCGGCTACCTGGCCCTCTGCGGCGATAGCGCCCGCTTCGAACTCAAATCCGCCATTGACCACGCCGGCCTAGCTGGAACGTTTCGCTTTTACGGCGACAGCCTGTGGATGGTCGAGCAGCCTACCCGTCGCAAAGACAAGCCGAATCGGTTGGTTTATCGGCGACATGCAACCAACTAAAACCGCTCCTTTTCTGTAAGTCGAGCGCGTTCAAGCCACGACCGTTTCAGTAAATCTTTGAATATTGACTGGCATGAAGCTTCTACTCCTCGCCACGCTCCTGCTACCTACGCTGGCCTTGGCCCAAGCGGGCAGACCGGCTGCCCCGGCGGCAAAACGAATCATGCCGGCCAGTGCGCTCGCGGCGCTGCTACAGGCCTTTGGTGCGCATCTCCATCAAAAGCGGGACGGGAACCGCGAGGAACCCGCACAACGGAAAATGGTGTACGGCGATGTCGATGGCGACGGAGTACCGGATGCTGTGGTTCTTTACACCCTCGAAGAAGTCCGTGGCAATGGCTGGGGCCAATCCCTGGCCGTTTTTCTCCAACAAAAAGGGGGGTACCGACTCGTTGCTGATGAAGCGGTGGGCGGCAAATTCTTCCGCTCATTCGACGTCGTAAAAATTGTTGACAACGAAATAATTGGCCAAATCCGAACTTGTCCTGGCCACGAGGTCGCATGCGATAACGCCCGAAAGCAGCAGGTGAAGTTGGTCTTGGTGGGTACCACCCTGCGAGAACGTTAATAGCTCCACTAAGCGCCAGCCCTCAGGTAAAATAATCCTTATTTCATCGGAAGCAGCCCATTTAAGGCACCGTTTCGTTGAGCGGGCAAGCCATTTCAAATGCGACAGTCTGTCGAGGCATTCTACTTACAAGCTCTATGCGCTTCTTCTTATTCAGCTTTGTCCTGGTTGCTTGTAGCCCTGATGCCGGAAAGGCACGGGTAGACATGCCCCTGCGTCCATTAGGTGAACCGAATGGTGAACGAGCCGCTGATGCGCTGGGGAACAGTGCCCAAGGCGCTGCCGAATTGGACCAGCGGGCCTCGGCGGTTCGGGAACCGGCCCCGCCGCCCGATAGCCTGGGTCCCCGGCTCATGGCTTGCCGCAGCCTCAGCTTTCGTGACCTGAAGGCCGGCTTGGCGGAGCACGACACGATAGTGCCGGTTCTGAACGGACACGGCCTGCGGGTGACGGAGGCCGATGGGGGCTGTTCGTGGTTTTATTACCGGGCCACCCTCCGGGATACGCTGTGGCGTTGCCTCTCCCTGAATTATGACCTGCTCACCTGTGGGGCCATTACCGGTTGCGGCTTCGAGGCCGAATGGGTGGAGTGGGACGGGAAGCCGCCACGGGAAGTATTGCTACGGTTGGAGGGGCACATGAGCGCCCCGGCGACCACCGAAGAATGCGCCGCCGTTCAAATCATTAGCGTCGCAGGCCCACCACGCGTGCTGTTGCAGGCCTCAACCTTCTACGAAACGTACAGTCCGCACATAGAAAGTCCGGAAGAGGAGGCCTGTGAGCAGGAGGGCTGGGAACGGTCGGTGCACCTGCGTCAGCGGGACGTGGTGCTGGGCGCCATCAACCAAATAGGCAAGTGCCCGACGAGCCCCATGGTCCTCACCCAATTAGCCGCTGGCCGCTACCGCTACCACCAGGACAAGGTCTTCCGCGCCGGAAAGTGAGCGCTATCGCCGCATCAGCAGTTCGATTACGCGCGGCACGGGCTTTCTCTGTCGATTGCAAAACCTCTCGGGTGGTCTTCACTGGATAACTTTCCGCATGGGCGACTGGCAAGTCGTTAGCATGGCCCTCAGGGCTTCGTCGGGCGAGAACGAAAGCGCGCTATTTTGTCGTACTCCGCCGCCAGCCCTTGCAGCCGGCTCCGGTAAGGATGGATGCGCTTTTCGGCGATGCCCCGGCGCTGGGCCTCGGCCAAATCGGCCAGGGCCGCCTGGCAGTGGAGCAGAGCCACATCGTGGTTGTTGTTGTTACCGGCTATGAGGAGCGCGGAGTTCAGGTGGGCAAAGGCCCGGCCCAACAGCAACTCCGGCTCATGGGGATGCTTCGCGAGCAGGGCATCGAAGTGCGCGACCATCCCACTGGAAAGATAAACACCTTCGGCCAGTTCATAAGCCGCCGTCCAATGGCGAAAAGCGGCCCGACGCTCCCCTTTCTCATACTCAACATAGCCCAGGTCAAAAAGGAGGCTTTGCTTTTCACCCCGCGCGTAATGCCACCGGGTATACGCCTCATCCAGGTAACCGGCGGGTGGCTCGGGTGGCAACGGCTTGAGGAGTTGGGTGAGGTCGGTGGTGGCCTGGATGTATTCGGGGCGGCCCCGGAAATGCCGCGCCTTCAGCAGGGACCGGCTACGGAGGTAGGAGAACGGGGAAGTTGAGCGGCGAATCAGCTCATTATAGCCAGCCAGCGCCTGGTCGTATTTCCGCGCCTGTGTATTGTCCCTAATCCGGTCGCTGTGCCATTCCTCTAACCGTTGGGCGTCCTCGTTTTTGTTTCGGTCGAGACTGGCGTTGCCTTGGGAGTCGACCAGCTGGATGGCGGCGGTAAGGGCGGTCGCCGCCGAGTCGTATTGCCCAAGACTGCGGTAAGCGTTGGCCCGCGTTTCGTACGCGGCGGGCTGTACTTTCAGGGGCAGTCCCAGACGAAACGCGCGCCGCAGGTCGGCCAGGGCCTGACGCGGTTGGTGGACTAAGTTCAATCGCTGCTCGCCGCGGTCCTGGAAATAGGCGGCGGTCAGGTTTGGTTCGCTCAGAAAGTCCAAGTCAACGGCTGGCTGATAGGTCATCGCCTTCACTGCGCTCCAGCCGGCCAGACTGGTGGGAGTCAGGTCGTAGGCGCGATGGCTATTATCCTCTTCGTTATACACCGGGTACTTCGCCAAGCGCAGGCGGAAGTGGCCCGGCATAAAGACTAGGGAATCAGCTTGTTGCCTAAAACCCATTCCATTAGGTGAAATAACCCCGATAAAATCCACCATCATCACCTGCTGACCGTACGTCAGCAGCAGCCTGTGGGCGAGCGGGAGGGTGTCGGCTGCAGGCGGCAGAAAGGCGGCGAAGGATTCGCTCACGCGTTCTTCAAGGGCGAAGGTGGGGGAGGTGTGCTCATACACGACCCGGGCCCGGGCCGTCGTGTCCGTCAGAAGAAACACCCGTGCTCGCACGGTGCTGGTGTCGGTGGGTACGAGTTGCCGGCCCCGTTGCAGATAAAAAGCCTTGACCACCAAGCCACCACCGCCACCTGGCTGGGCCAAAAGGGGCCGCCAAGGGCTTAGCAGCAGCAGGCACACCAATCGTTTCATCATAAAGCAAACATCAGCAAAGAAATAGCTTCATTCAGCCAATAGGCAGAAAAAGCTCGTCAGGAAGAGGGCGGCTTTCCCTTCCTGGCAAGCGGGTGCTCAAAATACGGGCAAATGCTCGGCAGGCGCCGGGCCATCCGGTACCACTATCATTTGCACCCGGGCGAGCCCCCGTTGCCCGTCCAATGGACAAGGCCGCTTAACCCCAGTTCTTTCCTGGAAACGGAAGACTCGTAGCTTGCATTTAATTCTTCCAAGCGGCGCCTGCAGTGCCGATGGTGGGGACAGTCCTTGTTGCAAAAACTGTTTGACCACTGCGGCTTCACCTTAACTCCCTTCCCTGATGGCTGCTCTCGCCAGCCGAATCCCTGGCCGTTTCGGCGTGTTGTTGCTGCTGTCGTTGGGAGCACTGCTCGGCAGCTGCTGGAGCGAGCGGCTGGCCTTTGCCTTTCAGCCGACCCTAGCCGCCCAAGCGACCAGCCCTGACGTGATTCAGCCGCCCGCGCGGGTTCTGCCGGCCGCGACCCCGCGGGATTCGACTGCCCTCCTCACGCCCACCGTCTTGTCACGGCACCCCCGACGAGCCGGCTTGTTCGCAACTGGGCACGACCGTCAGCAATCCCTGCCGGCCATTGCCCAACGAGTGGGCCGCATCCATACCCGCCCACGGGTGCATCGGACGCCAGCGGGCTCCATCCGGCGGCCCTCGCTGGCCCATGGGGCCGATAAGTACGAGCGGTACTTGTACACGGGGCTTGTCAGCGTCGGCGTCGGCCTGCTTTGCCTGATTGCCGCGCTGGTTCTGCTGTCGGGCCTGCTCGCGTTGGCGGGCCTGGGGGCGATATTGCCCGGGTTCTTCTTGATGGCTACCGGATGGAATGGCGACGGGCACTGGAGCTACGGCTAAGCCGCTGGACCTGCTGGGCGCTGCCATCGCGCCCGTTATTAGACGAAGTCGCTTGGCGTCAGATACCGGCCCCGATGCAGCGAGCGCCTCTTTTCGAGCAAATTTGAGGCTTCCGCCCCCACTTTGGTCCTGCTATTTCTTCGGGCTGGCCTCCTGGCTTACGGGCTCCGGACCGGCGTAATACTCGTACCGAAACCCCTCGTAGCGTTGCCGCTCGGTCACCTGATAGGGCCACCCCGGGTACTTGCGCAGGAGCCTACGCAGCCCGCGGCCGTGCGGGTCCTGCGCGGGCTCCAGCAGCCACCGGGTCAGGGACGCGGACACCGAATCCCCGTCGGCGAGCCGCACGGCCTGCCGGTTGTAGCTTTCCCGCACGGTCAACTCGACCAGTTCCCGGGCCGCGTTGTAGCGGAAGCGGCGGTCCGTGACCGTGAACCGCCACTGCTTGAGCAGGCGCTCGGCCGCGGAATCGGTGGGTTGCCACCCGTAGCGGGCAGCGGGGGAGGGGAGGGGGAGGTCCGGAACGGGGGACGGATAGTGGTTAAACGCGTCGTAGGCGTCCTGCCGCTCGACTTCGATTTCCCGGTGCACGCGCTGCCGGCCTTGCCATAGCACCAGGCGCGTGTGGTCCCCGGCGGCCTCGACCCACCAGCGGGGGTGATAGAAGCACGCTACGCTGGCTTTCGCCGGGTTCGTTTCCTGGCGCAGGCGCCGGGCCGCATCGTAGACCTGTTTCTGCGTCGAAGTGCGCGGAAGGTTTCCGCCACCCTGAGGCAAGGCCTGGGGCGGCGAGGCCGCTACGCGCAACGCCGAGGCGCACAGATTCAGCGTGTCCACCGGTGTGAACGTCAGGTCAAACGACTGGCTAGTGGTGCGGCGCAGGCGACCCCGAACGTAGGTGGGTACGCGTTGCGTGGCGGTCGTAAACGAAAACGGCAGCCGCTGGTCCTCGCTCGCCAGCGTGACGGTCTGCTGGACCCGGCCCTGGGCATCGTAGCACACCTGCAGCTGCCCGGTGAGATGCTGGCGGTCGCTGAGCGCGGAGTCGGCCGTGGTGTACCGGCGCACGGTGGTGAGGCGCTGCCGCGCATCGTAAACCAAACGGTAGTAGGTCCACGACGTCGCCGGTTGGCAGGGCGGGTCGCGGTACGCATAGTTGCGGGCGCGTTCCACCACCTGACGGAGCCGGCCCGCCGCGTCGTACGTGAGCCAGCGCCGCCAGCGGAACTGGGTGAGGAGCGTGTCGGGGCATTGGTCCCACTGGTTGTAGCTGGCCAGGTCGAGTTCGACCAGGCGCTGGCGGGCATCGTAGCGCTTGCGCACCCGCCAGCCGGCGGTTTGGGAGCGGGGGTGGCCCGGCTGGTCCTGCTGCCGGCCTTCGGCGTCGAGCAGCTGGCCGGCCGGATTGTAGGTGTAGCGGAAGCGCCAGGCGAGCCGCGGTGCAAAGGGCGGGGGGATGGCTTGCGCTTTGGTGGCCCGGTGCATGTCGTGGCCTTGAATCAGGTCGCCGGGTTCGCGCCGAACAGTCCCAACTTGTTCGCCGGTGCCCTGAAAGGCCAGTTGGCGGATGCGTCGTTGGCGGATATGCGCCGGCGAGAGGCCCAGCGGGTAATCGGCCTCGGCGACGGGCCACGGGAACGCGCCGCGCAGGTCATCGAAGGCGCTGACGAGCGGAAAGTCCAGCAGCGTGGGGACGGGCTCCTGGGAGGGGAGCACCAGAAACTCGGGCAACTGCGCCAAGGCCGCCGGCAGGGTACCCACGCCGCTTAAAAACAACCACAGCAGTAGCCGAAGAGAAGCAGGCATAAACAGTGCAAGGAGATAGTAGGCGAAGGTAAAAAAGAGCACGATAGCGGACCCTTATCAGATATAGCTGGAAGAAGGCATCTGCCTAATCGCCCTTCTTGTGAACCGCTGGTCTTCCTAAGCCATGGGTGTTTGGTGGCAGAGGAGACTAGGAGGTATAGGTATTGTAGTCATACCGCACGGGGGCGTCTTCCAGGTAAAGGTTCAAAAACGTGGCCAGGGAAGTGGTAATGACCTTGAACACGCTGCGCACGGGCAGAATGCCGATTTCGTAGCCTGTTCCGCTTGCTGCTGGCAGGAGACCATACTCCCAGCTGGTTAGCATGTAATCCACAAACACGGTGAGCGGGGCAGCCACCCGGTGTACGCCCCGGCCCGGGCCGGCATAAACGAGCAGGTCCTGCGCGGTGGTGCTAAGTTCTTCAACGGTCAGAAAGTAAAATCCCTTGTCGTCGAACGCCTGAGGCTATGGCAAGGACATGCCATTGGCCCGCTGGTAAAAGGTAGCAAAATCGGCGGGTAGCGCGACGCCCCGTTGCTGTGCGGTCGCTACCACGTCGGTGGCCAGACCAAGTGCGGGCAGCAAGGATTGGCGTTGCCATTGCTGGCACAACGCGTTCAAGGTGGCGAGGAGAATGGCGTTGGGCATGAGCAAGGAAACCCGCACGGAGCATTCAAAGTAACGCGGGTTCTTACTTTCCCAACTTCTTCGGGCGTTGTGGCCCAGGTGCTACCTCGGGAAACCGCTTGCTAAAGAGCCGGCGGTTCTTTTCGTGTAACGCGTCCAACACGCGCTGACGGGCCGCATGGCTCAGGTCCGTGAACTTCGGTTCCCACCGGTCATAAAAGGCCTGCACGTCCACTAGACTCAACTGCCAGTCCGAGCGCTGGCACCACCGCTCGGGCCACATGTAGGAGGGGCGGAAGTGCTGCACGCACCGTTTCAGCAACACGTGGTGCTGCGCCGTGCGGGCGGCGGAGCCCCGCCGCGCTTTGGCTTTCGTGGCCTTCTCCTGCCCCATCAGAAAATCATCACTTTGCTCGACCTCCTCGACGCGCGCCCGCAGGTAGAGTTTGACCAGGGCGTTGCCCGGTACCCACACATACGCTGCGCGCGCGGCATCGGGTACCGGCAACAGCGCCGCAATCATCGTCGCCGTCCAGCCACGTTCCTTGAGCTGATACGTCGTCAGGTATTTCGTCGGCGGCGGGGCCGACGCGGGGGTCTGGTCCAAAACCATTAGAAAGCGCTGCATGGTAGGAGCGGCTGGGAAGAGCACAAAAATAAGGCACTAATCGAATCTAATGGGTTTTTCTGGCAAAAGGGCAGGCACACACGACAAGCCATCAACCCGTTGATTTATAGTTTACTACTAATTGATTACACTGGGCTTTTCACCAAGAAAACACTCGGTAAAAAGCCCAGCATAGTCACTAGATTGCCTTCTTACAGGCTTTTGGATGGCCACCCTTTTTGTGAAGTGCTACCGAAGTGAAGGGCTTCGCTCTAAATCCACCCTTTTCGTGAAATGAGAAACGCTTAACGCTGTCGCAGGTAGTAGGGATTAAGATATTTGGGGTTCACCGTGGTTCGCCCTCCAATAAGAAAGTCTTCTTTGATGCTATCAATGGCTGCCGCCGTGAACGTGGGCCTTAACTCCGTTAACGTCTGCTCGAGACGGGCCGCGAAGGCAAGCGAGTCCTCCACATAAACGCCGTCAACCATGGCGGTATTGAGCAGGCAGTGCTGGCGCGTGACGATACAGGGTAAGACGATGCCGAATTTCTTATTGAAGGACTTGCCCACTTGGTACAGGCCCTGGCAGTCTTTCGTGATAAAGGGCACTAAGTAACGGGAAGGCTTGCTTCTTTTCGCATAGCCCTGCTCGATGAGTTGCTGATAAACAGACGAATGAGCGGAGAGATAATCGCACGTGGCGGCCCTTTTTTCCGGGTTATGTACCGCACTCCGGCAGCCAAAGAGCAACCCGCACAGGCTCAACAGAACGGTTCTGCCATAATTGCCGGCGGTGATGCTAGTAGGCCTCTTCGTTTTCATCGGCATTCAATATTGCTCGTTTTTCTAAATTGACCGTGGCTGTTGCAGAACCCAGGGATGAGCCTTAGAAGTCAGCGCTGACAAGGCGAATAGAGCTAGAAAGGTGGATTAACCAGGTCTTTCCGTGCATTTAGCAGCCAGCTTACCTCGTTTTTGAGCAGTCTAAGGAGTTCTGCAACAGCCACGACCGTGGCTGTTGCAGAACTCGACTCAACGATATAAAAGTCATTGGAGGCGGTCACAAGCGGATGATAAGGCGCGTAAAACACTCTTTTCGGGCGGTTGCGAGTTCGATTACCCGGCCAATGGAGCCTGCCCAAGGGTTGTGCAACAGCCACCACCTTTTTCGTGAACACTACTTCTTGCTCCCGTGGCGGGGTACGCCGCGGGGCCGCGGGGCAGGGCTTGCGGGGTTAGCCTGTGGCTGTAGCGGCCGCTTTTTATCCCCTTGCGATACGGGCGCAGCTCCCGGCGCCAGCGTTTGCGAGTCGATGCCCCGCCGCTCCCAAATCTTATTGTAGCGGTTGATGTCGAACGGCTTGAGCACCCGGTACGGGCCGCCGGCAGCCTGCTCGACGAGCGGGTAGAGGCTGGTCTCGATGTGGGTGTAACGCACGAAGCGCGTGTCGGCCGCGTTGAATACGGGCGGGATGCCAGAGTACTCAAAAAAGCCGCTGCCGTGCCCCACCACCTCGTACACCTGGTCCGTTGGCACCGTCGGCCGGTGGGTCGCTTCGCGAAAGGGGACGGCGCAAAACAAGCCCGCCGTGCGCTCCCCGAGCCCAAACCCGTCAATGATGCCCATGCCCGTTTGCCCCACGGTGCCGCCCTCGGTGACGATTTCGACTTGGGCCCCCACTGGGCCTTTGAACACCTTGTAGACCTCCACCGTGTGGGCCGTGTAAATCTGGGTGTGGGCACGGTTCCAGAAGCTGTGGTAGCCGATGGCCTTGCCCTCGAACACGGCCGTCGCTTTGGCCACCAACTGCGGCACGGGTTCGCCCAAGTAGTTGGTCGTGGTGGGGTGGGGCGTTACCTGGCTCCGGCCCGCTAACGGTCCCAGCATCGCCCAGCCAAGAAAGAAGCCGGCGCCCCACCAGCGCCCCTGAACGTGTCCCATATCGGAAGCTCTGCGCACGAATCGGGCCACTTCTTGCGTCGCCATGGGCGCTTGCTTTCAAAACTAACCCTCCTTCAACTAAACAGCACGCGTTCAAGGCACGACCCTTTTGCTGAACATGATTGCTGGTCACTTTTTCTGGTTCAGCAGCAAGTGGTCGAGCCGGAACAGCAGGTATAGGGCCAGCCCCAGCCCCAGCACGGCCCCGTGACGCCAGTACGTGGGGCCGGCCAATGCCCCGGGGTGCGCCCGGTACCAGAGCGCCTCGCCCACCATCCCCGCCACGCACACCGCCGCGAGCCACGCCAGGACCGCCCCCGTTGGTTTGGCGCGCCGCTTGAACCAGACCAGTACTAGGAGCAAGACGGCCCCAGCCAGCAACGTCAGGCCGTAGAAGGCCGCGTAGGCCAACACCTCAAAAAACACGGCATCGCGCACGTCGAGCAGGAAAGGAAAGGGGACCATCGCCGGCAAAGGAAGGAAAAACCACCGCTTATTTTCTCCTTTGCCATTCCGACCCTGTAAGTGAACCCAATTTGTACAGGTCAAACTGCTTAACTAAAAAGTATATCTCGTTCCTCTTGTACAGCACGCAAGGCTAGCAAAATGTCAAAGAAAGAATCAGCGGATGATGAAAAACGGAAACTACCTAAGAGGATTGATTGCCATTACGACATGTGGGCTGGTCTCCTGCTTTTCGAATAAATACGAATTAGAAGGCGAAAAGAAGGTGGTTGGTGCCCAGGATTTGATTGTTAGAATATATCAGGAGGACAAGTTCGACAATGTGACGGCCATCGAATTTGAGCTGGTAAACGACAAGGATTCTATCCTAATACCTGCAAATTATCTGACGGGAACAGATATGGCGCATGAGACAATCGACCGGTATTATGCAGGCTTGCATGACAGCATTTTCTACCTGTGCTATCCCTATCCAACTATTTATGCGATTGAACATCTTAGCCCGTATAAAAAACAACTACCACTCGACTCTCTGTTCAAAAGATTGAAAGAGTATGACCCTAGGTTGATTATCGCAGAGCACTAGCCTCCATTCCCATAATGGAGCGCGTTTACCTTCGGACCGTGGCTGTTGCAGAAGTCGGGTTAAACCTGAAAACCTTTGTTTGATACGCCAGATTGAGCCAGAAAGGCCAGGGGACGGCCCTTTGACGGGCGTTTAGCAGCCCATTTGCCCGGTTATTGAGCCGTCTACCGGGTTCTGCAACAGCCACGACCCTTTTCTTGAACTGGCGTATGACTTGCAAACAGGAGTAGCTTTGTTACACACCTTATGTCAATTGTACACGCATGGGTCAAATCGCTAGTCTGTTTTGCTTGGATGAGGCGGGATTTCAACAAGTAGCCGCGAACCCTGAATCAGTGGCGATTCCTCCACTCGCACTGGCCTCGGAAGGGTTTAACAAAACGTTTATGGGGCTGCAATTTGTGCTCGCGAAAGGGCGACCGCCGGAGCAGGCCGCCTTGCTTGGGCAGTTGTTTGAGCCCGTGACGCATGTAGGAGCGGAAATCGATTACGACCAAATCGATTGGGAGAACCTGTCCGCAGACGTGCCCTTGGAGGGGACGGCGGTGTATTACCACGACCCAGCGACGGTACAGGCGCTGGCCCACGTTCTGGCCACGGTCACGGACGATGCCTTTTGTCAGGCATTTAACCCGGACGAGTTGAACCGCGAAGGAGTTTATCCCGGTGGCGTGTGGAACCGGGAAGTAGACGAGAATATCGGGTACAATGCACGCGACTTGTTGGAAGAACTGCACCATTTGCAGCACTTCTTTGCTCTGGCTAGCGCGGGGCAGCATTACTGCATTTGTTATGTGGGGTAACGGTGCTAAACCCTCGTTTTAACGATTCAGACCGTTTTACTGAATATCCATACAGCTAATGGTCAGTATCTTCAGCCTTTCACCTTTTCTTTGGTTATGAAACCTGAACCACTTTTCCTACTTGGCCTGACGCTAGTGGCCCTATGCGGTCCTGCTTCCGCTCAAACAACGCCAGCTCCTGCACCTAATACCTCCCTGGGGAAAGGAGCCCCTCATCCCAAAAGGGCCGCCGCTTCCCCGCGCACGGTCACGGTGCCGATGGCAGCCGTGAAGCTAGACACCGCTGCCTTTCATCGCGGACGCCCCGCTGACGCCATTCTCCTCCGCGTCCAGGACCTTCCACCTTATCGAAAAACTAAAGGAGGAAGTCGTTCGAGAAACTAAAGGAGGAGGTCGTTCGAGCATCCGCTCGTTTGGCTATTCGGCACCGGTGCCGCGCCGGTGATTTTTCCGACCGTTTCACTGAACGGATTTGCATCAAAAGATGGTCTACCCCCCGGCACGCTGCCGGTCATGCCGCTCTACCTCGCGGGCCCGCTGCTTGTCCTGCCGCTTCTGCCCCAGCCACGAGAAAACCGCGACATAGGTAAAGCCCAGAAGCGGGATTCCAAAAAGTATAGCAAGGACAAGCGAGTGAGTTAGTAAGCCTATTATAAAGAGTGCCAGACAGGCTATGCCGATTGCTATTGTTATAATGCGCAATACCCCGTCCTGCTCCGATACCACATCCTGCACCGTGGGTTTGAGACGGTATGCAGTCGGGATTTTACTTTGTAAATAGTTTGTTTTGCGTGCGTTAGCAGCTGCATTTTTACTAAATAACGTTTTCCGTACTACTGCTTTACTGGCTTTGTGGGACTGCAAGGGCTCAATGCGGACGCTTCGCTTCGCAGCCGACGGTTCTGGTCTACCTACGCCAGCCTCCCCAGTTGATGGAGCTTCCGTTAGGATAACAACGTTTTCTCTAGTGCCAGAATTTACTGGCTGAAACGAAAAGGCTGCTCGTTCAGCCCGGCAGCCAACGAACAGCACCACGCAGAGCAGCAAAAACCACTTATAGATTTGGCTATCAACAAACCCATAGTGTTTTGAATCGCGGTAACGCTTGGTCATAGGATATTAGCTGATAGGTGACTATAAATTAACGCTCGTTTTGCTTTACTGTGGCCGTTGTAGGAGTTCACGAAACTCATCCCCGAGGGGTAGTTTGCTGAACTCATTAATTGAACCAGTTTACTGAACTCAAACTGGACCGTAGAGTGCATTTACGAGCTTTTCAGGCCTCACTAGCGGCCGTTCACTCAAAGGAGCAAATTAATTGCCTGCCCCTTTACTTATTTTTCGTTTCCCGAGCGGCTTCTTTTTTAGCATGTAAACCACCGGACGGAATCCACTCCTGGCAACGTATTGGGCGTAGCAGCAGGGCCAAAGTCAGACGGGCCTTTTCGGCTCCATTGCTTCCGACGGCTCGTCATCGATTACGAGCGTACCCCGGCTAGCCACGCTGCGTGGCGCTGGCTCCTAATTTAACCCTGTCCTTGCGACCAGCCATGGCCCCCTAATTCCCCAAACACGCTCTAAATATTGAACAGGTCGTAAAAGGCGTGCTTACAACTCCCCCATAGACCGAGTTCAGGTTGTAGCTTGGGTCCTACGGTAAAGAGAAGACGGTCGGGCGCGGCCAAGTCGTATTCCTGTACCGACTGGTCGGGGCGAAACAGGCCGTGTAATTGGTCGCCTCGCCATCGCACCGTGTATAGCCCCTCGCCTCGAATCCAGAGGCTGGCAATGGGCGGCGCCGGCTCGGATTCCCACGGCAACCCTCCCTTCCGGCGGCGAAGCACCGGCGTGCGAAGCAATACCTGTGAGCTGTGCGGGGGGAGCCAGTAGGTAACCACGCCGGCCGAAAGGTTGTACGCTTCCACCCGGTTGCGGGGGCCGGGGCCCCACAGCGGGTCAACGCGGCCCACGGCGAACACCCGGTACCATTGCCCGCTGTGCTGGGCCAGGTGGTCGATGGCCCCCCACCCCCTGGCACGGCCGGCCGCATCGACTGGCATGCCGAAGCGGTGTGCCTTCTTGAAGATGACCTGCCCCGCCTTGGTCAGCGGCAGCGAATCCAGGAGGTAGCGCACCGTGAACTGCACCTCTTCGCGTGCGTGGTTGGTCACGGCCCATTCCCGTTCACGTTGCCGGGGTCGGTCGCTTACGTAAACCCGGTAATTGGTATTGTTGGGGCCGTAGCGGAGGTACAAGGTGTCTCGCCGGGAGGCAGGGCGGTTGTATTGGTAGAAGCCATCGAGCGCCGTCGACTCGGATGATTGCTGGTCTTTGAAATAGCCACTTACGTCTCCCAGCCTCAGCTGCAGGTACTCGTAGCCGAATTTGCGAAACCCGGGGCTCCAGGGCTCCCCGGGCCGCCCCACGTCGTTGCCTCCCGACCAGAGCCGGATGTGAATGCCTGAGTCAAAGTTGTTTTCCGTCACCTGAAAGCCGACCGAGTGAATATTTTTCAGGTTGCGACGGTAGTCGTCATACAGTTCCCAACCGCTGGTTATTTCGATGTCTGCGGCACTGTCCCTCCCCACCAACCATCCGTTTCTAACCACATAACCGCTGGTTATTTCCACCGTTGAGTCAGGGTCCATCCCCACCAATGTTCCTCGTCTGACAACCATGGCCGCTTCCCTTGGATAGGGGAAGCGGTGGCTGTACCGGGGTCCAAATAGTGAATCAGGGATTTCCTCCACCACCAAGTAGGGGTTATCCACGGCCGGAAAACCCCGCCAGGCAGGATGCCGGTCGAAGGCTGGCAGTCGGTAGCCCAGTGCAAAGCATAGGGCTACCCAGGTCAGCCCCCCACCCACCAGCCAGCGCGTGGCAAGCGGATGCGACCGGGTCAGGCCGGCTACCCAACGCAGAAAAGAAGAGATGGTCGTGAGCATTGGGTGGCAAAGTAAATGCAGCACGCGTAAGCCTTGTTCGCCCCGCGCCCCACCTTTGCGGGCCTGATTGGCTTTACATGAACATGACCGAGATTGCCATCGGCGGCCGCCCCGTAGGGCCGGCCCACAAGCCTTTTATCAGTGCCGTGATGTCGGGTAGTACTGCTTGGAATCAACAGAACCAGTTCACGCAAAGGGTCGTGGCTGTTGCAGAACTCGGTTTAGGTGGTTGCGCTGGCCAAGAAGCGCGGTACCGAAGGGTCCGTAGCGGCAGGGCCTGTGACGGCCGAGGTCTGGCGGTTGTGCCGCTCATGGGGCCTCTGGGCGGCTAGCAGGGGCCGTGCCAGCACCATCGCTGTGCTGATTTGCTGTTGGGGACGGTGCTTGAGCAGCTTTTTGAGGTTGTAGGCCACGGCCGTGAGCAGCATGGTTTTGTGGGCGCCGGCCAGACCGCGCACATTCATCCGGCGCAAGCCGTAGTGGTGAATCAGGTTCCCAAACACGGGCTCGACAGTACCTTGGCGGACGCGGCGTTTGCGTTGCCCCCACCGGCTCTGCTGGCGCTGCCAGGCCCGGCGGTAGGCCGCGTCGTAAATCGAGCGGTTAATCTGCTTGCGTTTGGCCCGGGGGACGCACATGGCCTTGCGCGGGCATTGCTGGCAGTCTGAGCAGGTGGCCCAATAGATTTTGTGCCAGCCCCCGTCCTGATTCGTGTCGTACTTCTGAAAGGGCAGCTGCTTGCCTTCAGGGCAGGTAAAGGCATCAGTGGCACGGTCGTAGGTAAAGCCCTCAATTTCGGGCTTGTACTGCCCAAACACCGGAATCCAGGCCGTGATGTGCGCGGCTTCAAGGCCGGCATAGTTGGGTCCGTTGGCGTAGCCGGCATCGGCCAGCAACGCGCGCAAGGGCAGTTCGTTCGTGCGCAAGCGCTGCTGCAGGCCGGTGAGCAGCCGGGGCAAGTGCAGGCTGTCGCGTTTATCGGCGTAATCGGCCTGCACGTGGCTGATGACGCCGTGGGCTGTGTCCACCGCCAAACTACAGAGGTAGTTCAAGGCCCGCGCTTTGCCGGGTTTGACGGAGATGCGCGCGTCGGGGTCGGTGGGGCTGTAATGCGTCTTGTTGCTCAGCAAGCGGGCTTTTTCGTGCTGCGCGCCCAGCGCGCCGGTCTGGGCGCCCTGCCGCCGGCGCTGCCCCGTGGCCAGCTGGCGCAGTTGGTGGGCCGGGGCCGTCAGCACCGAGCCCGCGGCGGGCGTCTGCTCGCGGCCGCTTAGGTGGGGCCCGGCAGGCCCGGCGGCCTGTTTTTCCAGCACCGCTTCCAGCGACGCGTTGGCCTTGACGGGTGCCGAGTCGACGGCTTGGGTGTCACCGGCCACCAGGCCCCGGGCCACGCACTGGGCAAAGACGAGGTCGAACAGGCGCTCAAAGACCGCGGCTGGGAAGAGCTGGCGGGTGCGGCTCACGGTCGAATGCCACGGCAACTCTTCGTCCACTTCGTAGCCGAGAAACAGCAGGATGTCCAGCCGCAGGGCGCAGTGCTCGAGCAGGCGACGGTCGCTGACCAAGTTTTCCAGCCGGCCGACGAGCACCAACTTAAAGAACACGACCGGGTCTAACGAGGGCTGGCCCGTGTGGCTGTAGAGGCCCCGCGTCGCGTCGTAGAGAAACGACCAGTCGACCAGCTCCGCCAGCCGGCGGTACAGATTGTGGGGCCGCACCCGCTCGCTGAGCCGAAAGCGAACGACCTCTTTGTCGAGAAACAGCTTCTTGCCTTGCATCCTCCCTTTACGAAACTGGGTTCTGCAACAGCCACGGTCGAAATCGTTGAAAGGAGTGTGGCTGTTGCAGAACTTCGTATGAAGTCTTGCAGTCAATGCTTGACGAACTAAAGCGAGTTGTAAAAGCTGGTAAACGGGCCGATGACGTGCGTTTACCAGCCCGCTTATCCGTTTGTAGCTCTGTCCAACGACTTTTGCAACAGCCACCGTACCTTTCGGAGCCTGGCTTACTGATAGTAGATATTACCCCGAGTGACAGTCGTTGGGTCTACCACTCGCCTAAGGCAGCGTCAGTCGGCGCAAAGGGCTGGTGGGGCGCAGGTAAGCTTGCAATTCCTGAAACGTGAAAGCCGGCCCGAACTCCCGACTTTCATAGTCCTTGACCTGAAAGTTCGACATGGAGGAGTAACTGACTTGGGAAGGGAAAAAACTGTTGTTTTGGTTACGGCCAACTGCTCGGGGTCCAACACAAACTCCTGCGCCCGCAAGCCGACGATATCGTCAGCCTGGAGTAGGTGGTGTTCGCGGATATACGCCTCCAGTTGCTGCTGCAGTCGTCGATTCGCTTCCTGTTGAAAAGTGGCTTTCCGGCGTGGAGACAACTCCTGCGGAAAGGACAAGGGCCGCCCTGCGCATAAGTCCAGCGTTCGCCGGCGATACAGGACGCTTACCCCGGCACCTATCAGCTCACTGGTTAAACGCATCCCGAGTAGGTTGTGCTTAAAATAGGTGATTTGGCACGCGCGATTTTGGTCACCTATCATCGAAGTTGCGGCTGCCTGCATCGCCCGCCGAAGGCGAACATCGCGGACGTGGTCGCCGGTCAACAGGGTGGGCATCAGCCGGCCCGTCTTCCAGCGAAGCCGCGCAGGGGGGCAAGTGGCCGGTTCAGGTTGCTGCGGTGAGCTAGACCGTATACTGAAGCCAGGCGGTTGAGGGATTGCGGCTGGGGTACCCCCTGCGTTAGGGTCGGTGGGTAAGCCAACCTGCGCAAGGTGGTAAAATGGCTGGTGAACAAGAAGCGACCACCAAAGCACAGGTAGGACGCTGTAGAGAGTGATAGCACGCATCATGACGCAAAGAAAAAAGGAAACAGCGCGGAGTAAGTACATCATAAATCCAGGCTCCGACTTGGGCTAAAAGACCCATTTTGCAGGCTCAAGAAGTAGGTTCCGAAGATTTGAGCCGTTTAAATTAGTGAGCTAGGCTTTCTGAACCACGCGCCACCGCGTTGGTTACGTCCGCGTCTTGGCTACTAAAAGCAATTCTGTAGCCAAGCCGTCAGCACTCAATACATAGGAAGCACTGAGACTAATAGTCGACCAGCCTATCCAGCCGCTGCTGGGGCAGGCGGCAACAACCGCCACACGGTGGTGGCCTGAAATTCCTTCCCCCGCCGGGTGCGGTACCCGGCCTCGTTAAGCCGGGCCGCAATTTGCCATAGCGTCTGCCCTTTGGCGTGTAGCAGTTCGACCAGCTGCGCGGCTTGCCGGTTAGCTTGGTGGGCGCGGGCGTTGGTCTGCATGGCCGCCTGGCCCTGTGCAATGACGGCCGCCGTAAAATTCTGCGGGCTACCCAGCACCGCCCCCCGCGCCTTCTTGGCGGCCAGCGCGTCCTTAGTGCGTTTGGAAATCGTCTCGCGCTCGTGTTGGGCGATGACCGCGAATAACCCCACCGTTAAGGTATTCGCGTCGGGCATGTCGCAGCAAACGAAGTCCACGCCCGAATCGCGTAGGGCAAAGATGAACCCCGCGTTTCTCGACAATCTATCCAACTTGGCGATGAGCAACGTCGCCCCCACCCGCCGGGCCTCGGCGATGGCGGCGAGCAGCTGCGGCCGCTGATTCTTCTTACCGCTTTCGATTTCGACGTACTCGGCCCCAAGCTGGGCTGGGTCGGCCACGAACGCGCGCACCGCCGCCCGCTGGGCTTCGAGCCCCAGACCGGACATCCCTTGCTTCTGAGTGGAGACTCTATAATAAGGAGTGTAGCGGCGGGCAGGTGACATCGAGCAAGAAGCAAATCGGTAGAAAGTCCCGCAAGTTAGCTGATTTTACATGTTGTGAACGTTCCTTTGCAATATGTAAAATCATGTTTGTGTCGATTAGGGAGGTGCGTTTAACTTTTGTGACACCCCTCTATTTCGGGCTACTTTAGCACCCCTGCCCCCTTGGCCGCCTACTTCCGGGTCAGTATCGTCCGCCAGGGACAGTTTGGGCTAGGCCTCGAAGCCCAGCAGGCTGCGGTCCAGAATTTCCTCTGCGGCGACGCGACGCTTGTATCCACCTTTCTGGAAATCGAGAGCGGTAAGAAAAACGAGCGGCCCCAGTTGGCGGCCATTACCCGGGCCCGAGCGGAAAACGCGGTGCTGCTCTTTGCTAAGTTGGACCGACTCGCACGCAACGTCGCCTTCTTGGCCACGCTCATGGAAAGCCGGGTCCGCTTCCAATCCGTCGACGTGCCGGCGGCCGACGAGTTTACCTTGCACATCCTGGCGGCCGTCGCCTAAAAAGAGGCCTCGGCGATTTCTACCCACACCCACGAGGCACTGGTTGCCAAGAAGGCGCGAGGCTTCCAGTTAGGAAGCCCCACGAACCTGACCCTAGCGGCGCGGGAGAAATCCTGGGCAGACATGCAAGAAAATGCCCGGGTGAATGTTCAGAACCGTCAGGCAGCGCAGCTGGCGGCGTTGTTGCGGGCGAACGGGGCCACGTTGCGGGCCATTGCTGACCAACTCAATCAATCGGGCTACCGCACGCGGTACGGGAAGGAATTTCATTCTATGGGCGTGCAACGACTCTTACTCAAAGCAGCATAATCGGCTGTAAGAGGTGGGCACTTATCGAATGGGATACTCAAAAACTGGAGTTGTAGCTTTAACCGTCGGCAATTGCCTTACGCTATTAAATCGCGGATGAGGCACAGGTCCGTCTCTTTTCCTTTACTTTTGGCGCTGGCCGCTACCGTCTAAACAAAACTGTTTTGTTAACTCCCGCAAATTTTCCAAGTGGTGCGCTACCCGCACCCCGGCGCCCAAGTCCACAGGCTGTGGATAGGGCACTTATTAAAAGCATCGCGGAAGTAACGAAACGGGAACCCAACTTCTGGAGCCAGCCGCTGGAGTACGACCGCCGAGGAGCCAGCCACCGCCTGTTTCAATACCCAGCCATGATGCTGCCGGTGGTGCAGCGCAAGCTCATTGAGCTTATCAAAACGGCGGCACCCGCGACGCATTCGCTACTGGACCCCTTTATGGGCTCAGGCACGGCTTTGGTCGCAGGCATGCTTAATGGGCTCGATTGCTACGGGCAGGACATCAACCCCTTGTCTATTCTGTTGGCCAAGGTGAAAGTCGAAGCGCTGGACCATCCGGCTTACAAGATTGCGGCTGCGGCGCTGCAAGTGCGGGTGAAACTGGATAATTGCCTGACGGCGGCAGTCGAGTTCCCCAAGCTCAGCAAGTGGTTTGAGCCAGTAGTAGTACAGGAATTATCTAAGCTGGTGCGGGCCATCCGGCAGGAAGACAATCAAACCACCCGGCGCTTGTTCTGGGTGACACTGGCCGAAACCATTCGGCTGACTTCCAACGACCGCACCAGTACCTTCAAACTGCATGCACGCCCACTGGATGAAATTGCCACGCGCGAAACATCGCCGCTCACGACTTTTCAGCAGTTGCTCAAGCAAAATATCAAGGATATTGCCTTGTATGCTACCCAGCTAACCGAGCAAGGCACTCTTCAGCAGCATACCTATTCAGGTAAGGTTTGCATCCGAGTGGTTGATTCTTCACTGGAAATTGAGCGGCCCGTGGCTGCATCTGCTACTCAGCCAGGGTTTGATTTGCTGGTCTCTTCGCCGCCTTACGGGGACAACCGCACTACGGTACCTTATGGCCAGCACGCTTTTTTGCCACTGCAATGGATTGACTTTGATGACATCGACCCGGCCGTTTCGCGAGCATCCTTGCGCACCACGCACGAAATTGACAACCAGAGTCTGGGAGGCAAGCAGAGTACGGTAACAACGCAAGACGAAATAAGATTTTCGACGCTTTCCCCAACATTCAAAGCGAATTTGCTGGCCCTGCGCCAAAGCAAGCCGCTGGAAACCAAGAAAGTCGTGGGATTCGTTCGGGACCTGAACGCCGTTTTGGAACGGTGCGCAAAGGCGTTGAAAACCAATGGCTACATGGTCTGGACCATTGGCAACAGAAAAGTGGGGGGTGTCGAGGTACAGAACAACCTGATTCTACAGGAACTGCTTCGGCATCATCAGGTAATACTTCTCCAAACCATCGAACGCTCCATCAAAAACAAGCGAATGGCCAGGCGAAACAAAACGTCGGCCACCATGATGAAAGAGGAAATTTTAATTTTCCGCAAGCACTAAGCACCACCCTTACCTTAATCACTACCCGCGGTGAAGCAGCCCAACCCTACTCCCCATTTTGATATTCATGCCTCGGTCGTTCGGCATTTGGGAGAGGAGTTGATTACCGATGAGGTAAGTGCCATCATGGAGTTAGTGAAGAACTCCTACGATGCCGATGCGGACTGGGTGGCCATCACCATAAGCAGCGAGGGCCAGGTACCGGAAGGGCGGGCCTACGCTGGAACAGTGGGCTACATCACGCTGGAAGACAACGGCGTAGGCATGGATTACGACGATATCGTGGGTAAGTGGCTGGTGATTTCGCTTTCCGGTAAGCGGGAAATGAAAGCCAATAACCAAACCACGGCCAAGTTGCGGGTACCCTTGGGCGATAAGGGCGTGGGCCGGCTGAGTACCCAGCGCCTTGGCCGCCAGCTCGAACTAATCAGCGGGGTAAAGGGCGGGGAGGTATGGCATCATTTGGCCTTTGACTGGTCTGACTTTGATTCGCTGGTACCCCTCACGCAGGTGCAACTGCAATACAGCACCTCGCCCAAAAAAACAAGTTTACAAGGCACACAGCTCGTTATTGCCGGGCTTACAAATCCGGACGTTTGGCGTAAGGAGGCAGCGGATAAGTTTCGGGGGCAGCTTTCGCAGTTGATATTTCCACACAAAGAGCACCGGCCGTTTGCTGTTTACCTTACCATCAACGGCCAGAAGCACGACCTCGACGAAGTAAGCGAAGAACTGCAGGCGCAGGCTGTGGGGCGCTACCAATTCGAGTTCGGACCCGATAAGAAGACAGGAGAGTACCAGCTCTGTATTACCGGAAAAATCAGGGTGGGCAAGCTGCGGGGCCGAGAAAATGACGAAACACGAGCCGATTTCGAACGCTATATCCTAACGGACCAGGGCCGGGATTTCTTTCATTTTCTGACCGATAAGGAAGCCAACAAGACCAACTTCCTGACCGGAATAGTATATGAAGACGGCTGGCTGTTTTCCTTCACTCGGAAGTTGTCGTTTGAAAAAGACCTTGCGTCTAAAAAAACGGCACTAGCCATTGCAAACGAGCCCAAAACCGGGCAGAACGTGGCAAACCCGGGAAAATTCAAGGGTGAGATAGATGAGTTTGACCTGCGCGGAACGGACATAAACAACTCTGTTTTCACTGGGCTGCGCGAATACAAAAACCTTATTTCCAATCAGGTCGGCGTGCGTGTCTTTCGGGATGGCTTCGGCATCAAGCCCTACGGCTTTGATAACAACGACTGGCTTAACCTTGGGCACAGTCAAACTTCGGGGGGCTCCTTTTACGGTCTGCGGCCTAACAACGTGATTGGCTACGTTGCCATCAGCATGGCTGGCAATGCCCAACTGAAGGAGCTAACTAGCCGGGAAGGCTTTACGGATTCGCCCTATGCCCGCAACTTCCAACTCATCATGGACCGCACGGTGCGAGAAATCAATGAGATTCTGGAACGCACGCGTCGGAGCTATAACGACTACCGGAAAATGCGCCTGGAAAAGTCCACGGGCTTCAAAACCGTGGCCGAACCCGTGGCCCAGATGAAGAAGGCGTCGCAGCAGGCCAAAGCCATTGAGTCGTGGACCCGGGAGGCCGAGCAGAAGTTCAGTGAGTTGTCCGTGACGGTCAAAAAGCAGGTTGAGAAGCTGCAGAAAGAGCCGCTCTTCAGCCATCCTCACGAAGCGGCGGCGCTGCCCCTGCTCCAACAGGTGGAAGCCCTAGTGAGCGAAGGAGCCGGGCAACTCAGCAAGGTCAATGCAATTCTGGAAACAGCGCAGCGCTGGGAAGAATCAGCGGGCTACATCGGGGCCAAGGTAGCCGACCTGGAGGGGCAGCTCGTGCAGTTCACCGAACTGGCGGGCCTTGGGCTCACGGCCGAAGCACTGACGCACGACATTTACGTCCTGCTCGACCGCATTAATGCCTACTCTGACAGCTTTAACCGGCAACTCACCCGCAGCGGCGTGCCCCCGGCCGTGTACGAATTCTTGGAGTACGTGCGCTCATTTACCCGCGACCTGCGCAAGCAGCTTACCCACTTATCGCCATCGCTGCGCTTTAACCGGGAGAAACGTGAAGTTTTCCCATTAGCAGAGTTCGTGCGCACCTTGCGCGAGTACTATACCGGACGCTTTGCCAACGGAAATATCGATTTCGTCATCGATGCGCCGCGTGATTTCGTGGTGCAGACCAACAAGGGTAAGCTCACGCAAATATTTGACAACTTGGTGCTCAACGCGGAATATTGGCTGCGGGAAAAGCTAAAAAACGAGCCGGCCTTTGTCCCCCAAATCCGCGTCGAAATCAATGACCCCGTGGTACGAATAAGTGACAATGGCTTTGGGGTGGCCGAATACTTGGAAGAAACGCTGTTTCAACCCTTTGTAACCGCCAAGCCCGTTGAGGTGGGCCGAGGTCTCGGGTTGTTTATTGTGCAGCAGTTGCTGGAGTCGATGGGCGGCGATATTTTCCTGTTGCAGGAGCGCAATGCGCAAAACAGGCGCTACATTTTTCAACTCGACCTCGACGCCATTGTAAAGCGCTAATTTGCACGTTCTTCTGCCTTTTATCCTTTCCTACCATCCTCAGCAGCAGGAGTTACCATGAGAGAACAGCTACAGCAGCTCCTTGCGCTGGCGAATATTTCCGAGGTGTACATTGTGGACGACGCGCTAACCAATGGTAGCGCGATTCATTTCGAGCATTTTATCGGCCAAATCAAGGCGCTGGTCAACGACAAAGGCGTGGAGGCCCTAGCAGACTTTGACGAGGCGCTGGATTTCGAAGGTAACGAACGCATTCTGGAAGAATACAGCCGGGCGCAGTGGGTAGCTGCGCAACCGGACCGACGGCTGCATTTTATGCGGCGACTATGTGAGTTGACGCCGGGCCACACCCTGACCACGAACTTGAGTATTGCCGATGTTTTGCAACAACTGGCTGCTGAAGAACACTTGCCGCCGGTGGCGCTCAAATTGCTGTCGCCCGTGGAGTGGGACGAACAGCTGGAAACGATTCTAGCAGCTATCCCCGCGGGCAAAAAAGCCATTGTACTGTTCGACCAGGTGCTCACTGAGGCCGGCGGCCGGTTTGCTGTGACGGCCGGCATCGACATGGTCGCGGAGGTTGTCGCCGACACGCGCTGCCACCAGTTGCTGCCCGGGATTCTCACTTATACCGTCGAGGATGAGGGCCACGAGTTGACCGAACGAGCCGACCTGATGCGTAAAAAGACCCTACAGGCCGGGGACCTGTTTGTGCTGACCAAAAAGCGGCTCGAAAACCTGCCCCATTTTGTGGACGGTATCAAAAAAATGCTGCTTAATGGGCCGTGCGAAGAGTTAAAGAAGTACGCTGTGGAAGTGGTGGAGCACTCGTTTAAAACCACGCTTGCTAAGTTGATGACCCTCGATACGTATGACTTTGACTACACTATTCTGCGCTCGTCGACGGAGGAGGGCGTTTGGGCTCCGGAAACGCTGTTTCGCATCATTGACATAATCTACAAGGACGAAAACAAGCAATACCTCCTCGACCATAGTCTCACCTCGGCGCTGAATAAGCTGCTAGCTCAAGCCGGACTTTTATCGAAAGTCCAAATTCCCGTGGCCGACATCGTACCCTACACGGAGAAATTCACGCTGCGGCACCAGGAAATGTACGCGGCCGCCGAGCACATCAACGGTTTATACAAACCCATTGAGAACGGCGACATTTTTCGGGTGGTTGAGGGCACAGGCACAGGCCTGTATATTCTGGTGGGCCAAGCCTGCGATTTGATGATTCGCGCCAATGGCAAGCGGGGCTCCAGCGTCGGCCACCTGCTCAAAATCAAGCCCATGAGCCAAGCGGAGCTGGATGCCCAAATCAAAGCGGACTTGGACACTACGCACAAGCCCCAGGGATTCAATTTCTGGAAAACCAGAGAAGTCATCGAGTACATCGAGCGGGGCACGCAGCAACTCGGCCTGGTGACGCTGACCCGCGCGAACGTGGTAAACCTTGACGTCTTGGATTTGGCCATGTTTAACTCGGGTGGCCTGACGGAAATCAACTTAGCTACGCTCGCTCCAGCCGAAGTGCTGCACGAAGGCTTGGCCAAGCGCTATGGCGAGCTATATGCACAATTCACTAAAGTTGCCCAGAGAATAATCGAGGGCAAGCAGGCCCTGCGCCAAGTGACCGGGCCGTGGCAGAAAGACCTGTTACAAGGGCTGATACCTAAAGTATCACACAATTCAAAGCTGGGAAAATCGGATGCTCACACCGCTACAGGGTTCACCTTCGGGCTCAAGCGGGTACAATCGTTGCGCGACCCCTACGCTAAGAGTCTGCTGGACAAGTACACCCGTTTTCTCTCGCGAACGGCGGACCTGCACGATTTCGCAGAATACGAATAGAATCTTGCACTGCTTTTAGGCTCTATTTAAGATAACGGCGCGATTGTCGATATTTTCGCATAGCGCTAAGCAATGATTTTCTGATGACAAATAAATTTTATTCTTTAATAGGAGCTACCGAAGCAAAAAAGACATTTGATTTGGCTGATTTAGGGGCTAAAATGTCCCATATGACGCCTTTCGGCTTTTTGGGAGATGATGGTACGTTGCACGGATTCGAAACTTTTGAAGTGGCGGTGCGGCCCGCTGATTATGATGAAGCATTCACCAAGAAACTGCTGGAACTGAATCCTCCTTACCGAATACTAGACTTCCTGACTCACCACTTCGAGTATTTTCTTGGCAGGAGCAACGAGGGAAGCGAATTCCTGCACCACATTGAGTACGTAATCCTGCCAAAGCTGAAGAGGCTGGTCAATAACGTGCCTTCCTCCTTGGTAGAAGAATGGCTCAGAATCCAAAAGCAACTCATGTTTAGTCAAAACAAACAACAAAGAATCACCTTCCTGGAAGCGGCCTATAAGGCAGCCTGCGAGTATTCTCCCGGTCAGCCTTTGTCCGTCAGCATCAATCCCGTGGCGTTAGGAGAGCACCTGGGCCTTGACCGCGCCACCGTGGCCCGCATAGTCAATGAGTTGGTACAGGATGGTCACGTAACTTCGACCCTCGGCATGAAGGCGATGTTTGTGACCCGGGAAGGCACCAGACAACTCGAAGGGGAGGCCGAGCCTAAAAGCTCCGTGCAGCATAACTTTCATTTTGCTCAGGGAAGCACGAGCACTGTTGCAACCGGGGCCAACGCCGTGCAGGTTACAAGCACCGGCCAGGGCGCCATACTCAATGTAGCAAGCGGCGGCCAGGTTACGCAGTCAGTTACCGGAGCACAGACGGCTTCGTTAGTCGACCTGGTGGAACAACTCAAACAAGCACTGGTCGCGGAGCCAAAGCTGGAATCTCACAAAGAGGATATTGATGATGAGCTGCGCCGGATTGCAGCGCAACTGCAAAAACCCGAACCGAAGAAGAGCATCCTGACACGCTCGTTTGAGGCGTTGCACGATTTGGCGAAAGACGGCCTGGGAAGCGCTACCGGGCATGTGGTATTCGAACTGCTGCAACAAGTGCCTCACCTGCTGGGCGCAGCTTCTTAATAGCCGATGATAACTGCCCCTGGACCTTGCCAAGCAATTGGTTTACTACCGCTATAAAATCACGAAGCCCAACCATATGCTGGTTGGGCTTCGTGATTTTTCCGAACGGCGACAGTACCAGCGGCTCAACCTGTGCTATAGGTATTCAGTAATGAACTCGATGATGCCGGCCTTCCGGTCGATAATCATCTGCTTGGTCCAAGTGTTGGTTTCCGCGCTCAGGTCCTGAATCTCCCGCTGCTGCGCGGTGTGCGTGTAGGAAGCACGCTTTTCCAGAAATGGGCGGTTGCCGACCGAGCAGTTATGCGACTTGGATAACAGCAGGTAGTTGCCCAAACAATCGATGTACTGGTTCCTAAAATCCTCGTCGTAAGCCGGATAGCCGGCGGCTACTGGCTCCCCTTTGGTGGGCGTCTGGGGCGCAATGTGCTCCAGTTCTGGCCGGGTAACGGCATCGAAGCGGGAGAGGGCATAGCCATTTTTGCCTTTGCCCTGCAAGTGATTTTCGTGCTTCCACAACAGAAACCGGGCCGTGGACGGGTGCAGCCAGCCTTGCAGCGCCTTTTCTAACTCAGTTTTGTTCCAATAGGCGTACCACCATTCGATTGTCGTTTTCAGATAATTGACCCGCTTGACAATCGGCTCGATGCTGGGATTCTCCGTTGTGAAAGCCGAATACTTATCGTTTAGACGAGACGTTAGGTCCGCCCGCGTCCCGATTACCCGGCTCCGCAATACCACGGATTCCAAGGCAGTGCATAGCTGGCAGATGTCTTGAATTGGTAAGGCGAAGGTGTACGCCTTGATGATAAACGGGATAGCCAGGCTAAACCCACCCAGCGTTACCAGCGAGTGAATTTCGTGGTGTTGCGGCTCATGGTTTCTAAAAAAGGTCGTCAGATGGCGGAAGCTCGCGTCCAGCGCCAGTGAAAAGGATTTAATGAAAGGAACCGGGTCGGCAACGGCCAGCTTCTTGTTGATTCGTTCAAGGGCGTTGCTTTCCGACAATGAATTGAAGTACACTTGGAGGGTATAGCCCAATACATCATCCTCCTTCATAGTCCCTTCAATTGCTGAGATGGACTTGTAAATATTCTCGAACCGAGCCTTTATCTCCGCTATAAGGTTATCTTTTGCCTCCCCACCTTGCAGGTGAACAGCAAACATGAATTGAGCCTTGATAATCTCCAGATTCGAGGGCTTCTTGCCCCGGTTGTTCTGAAAAATGAACATCTGGATAGCCTCCGACTCATCCCGTACCGGATGAGTCGTGCAAGTGGCCGCGCTCACGGTTTCCAGCATTTTCACCAAATAGCTCTCGTCTTTATCAGCTAGGACGTTGGTAAAGAAGTCGAACGCGGCGACGATGCGCTTAGCAGAAGTAGTACTCAGCCCACTGCTATCCTTCTGCTCCTGGTCGATAACGTAGTCCTTGAAAAGCTGTCGGTCATAATCCACGGTTTCAAAGCGGTAAGTCGAGTTCCGCTTTACCATATCTTCTTTAGCCTCAATTTCCGGGTCGGTTAACGGCCGAATAGCCTTCAAACGGGTAAAGAGGGCGGACAGGAAGATGACAAGTGTGGTAAGCCGCTGCTGCCCGTCAATCACGGCAAAGTCCTCCTTGGTTTTCTCTTCAAACAGGAAGTGCCCAAAGTAGTAGGGGGTCTTGGCCGAGCTAGTGTTGTACTGCTCTAAGTCGCGCAGAAATACATTAACCTGTTTGGTGGAGTTTTCTTTTTTCGCCTCGGTGTCCCACGAGTAAGCGCGTTGATAAGTGGGAACAACGACTTTGTTGCCAGCCAGCATTTTCTTGATAGTACTTGATGCTTCCATTGAAAGGGTTGTGTTGTTAAATAATGGGATGAGTGGAGGTTGGAGGCTCACGGCTGGCGGCTGCCCGCTACACGGGGCTGGCTTTCATCGCGGTAGCATGAATTTGTTTTATGTGTTTCCGTAGCGACACTGGGGCCAATACCTGTACCTGGTCCCCAAGGGAAAGGAGTTCCATCAGCAGGTCGTGGGTGTTATAGACGGTAAGCTGAATCAATAGCTCCGCGTCGGTATCGACCAGCACTCGTTGCGAGGAATGGAGCGGAAACGATTTGAGGTACTGGCCCTGGGTCGGTTCAAGGGCTAAGACAATCTCGGACGGGGCCTCGTGGTCGGGGCGAATGATGCCAAAGCTGTGCGCGTAATAGGTGTCGGCTTCAAAGCCCTCAGGAAGGTCGAATGCCTGGGCTATTGGTTCGACCGCCCGCATCCGGTCCAGCCCAAAACACCGCAGCCCTTGCCGGGCCGGTTCGTGGGCCAGCAGGTACCACCGGCCTTTGAACTCCTTGAGGAGCAACGGCGAAACCGTCCGCTTCGTGGGGGCTTGGTCCCAAAACTTATGGTAGTCGAACTGTACCTGCCGGCGCTGCTGCACGGCCCGCAGCAGGGGTTGCAGCCATTCTGTGCCCACGGGCCGACGCGCTTCCCACTGCACGAATGGGCTCAGCGCCGAAGGCAGCCGCAGAAACTCTTGCAATTCAAACGCATCGAGCAGGCGTTGGTACCCTTCCGGCAGCAGGTCCGCCGTGGCAATCACGTAACCGCCCTGACGGCGGTCGTGCTCAATCACGACTCCGAAGCGTTCCGCTATTTTCGGCAGGTCCCGCTGAAACGTGCGTTGCGAGTAGTTGGCGGCCAGGTCCCGCAAGGAGGTTTGCTCCAATAAGTAGCGGCGCAGTTCCTCAAACGGTACGGCACGCTTCAGATGCTGCAGGCGTAGCACTAACAGCAATTGCCGAAGAAAATGGGCGTGGGTGGTCACGAAAGAGCGGTAGAGCAGCCGTTCGTTAAGAATTTCAGCCTGAAACATCACCCTGTTTCATCTTTCGGTCTAGAAAGCGGATGGGGCTGCGTAAGCTATTTCAACGAAGCGTTAGCAAGGTGCAAGGTAATGATTGAGAGTGAATGATAAATACCCGTCAGGCGGGAGGCCTGGCTTCTCCTCCGCCTTTGCCAATCGCTATCAGCATACTCTCCTGTACCCATCGTGAGCCCCACCGCTCAAACTGGTCGAGGGCCGTCCCAAAATGATGTTGCGCCTGCTGCCAGCCGGCCGCGCCGGCCGCGACCAATTCCACCATGCTTAGCCCTTGTCCCTGGTAGCGGCGCGCAACAGAAACAACAAAGGAATGGGTGCTTTCCGGCACACCTGGGGGTAGCGAAGCTTTTTCCACTTCTTCGCTGGCCGAACTGCCTTCGGGTAGGGCGTAAGCAGTCTTGACAATTCGTAGTGGCCGTATCATCGGAAGGGGCTAAAAGTGATGGGCAGCGTTAGGACCTGCTCACCAGCATCGTTGCCTGAATGCTTTCACCGAGCGCGGGATTGAGGCCGTGACCAAAAACAACCTCGGCTTGGCCGCCCGCGTGACTCACGACACTCTCCAGAATCCGCGTCAACTCGTCCATTTCCAACTCTTCAATTGTCCCGCTCTGAATGGCCAATAAAATCCGGTCAGCCGGCTTAGCTGCTTCGCCTAACACTACTGCTTCTTGCCAAAGCTGTCGGCAGAGCAATTCGACGCGCCCGGCTCCCTTCGCCGTGGCCTTTCCGAATTGAAGCGATAAGGCACCGGCCAGTACCTGCCGGATATTTTCTTCATCCACGTTCACGTCGCCCTGGTCAGCAACAATCAGCTGAACAGTGTCCCGCAGTTGCTGTTGGCTTGCGGGTGTCATCATTTGCAGTGCCCGGGTGCCCGCGTACTCGCTCAACCAAGTTATCACCAACGTATCCGCGGTTGCAGTGCCTCCCGTGGGAGAAGCATCGCAGTTCTTATCGAGAGGTTCCATAATCGATTATTGAACGAAGGTGCGCGGCGTGAACGACAAAATCTGTCGTCCTCAATTTTGGCGCTACTCTTTTCAATAAGTTTCTAAGAGTATGGCGTTGCCAGTCGTTAAGCGAGGTTTCTTTGACTGTTTTTGCAATTGCAAAAACAGTTGGTCAGACCGACTAATGGCAGGCAAAACGAGTAGATGCGAGCAATTTGCCGTAGTTTCCGTCACTCTCTCACGCTGTTGTCCTTGGTTGAAAGTTCAGTTCAGCAGTCGCATTTACCAGATAGCTATGCTGGTTTGAGTACCGAAAAGACCTTTTCCGGACCTGCTTCTTTACCTTTTACAAGCTGATTATGAATACTTCTCGTAACGTTGAAGCCGGTGCAGAGGCGCTCCTACTAACCATCTTTGAAGTCATCCACGACAAGCATCCCTTTGCAGTACTTGAAGAAGCATTAAGCAAACTGATAGCCAAGAAAAGGCTTGAGTGGCATAATTTGCAGGAATCAACCGCTTACCTGTCTGGAAACCAGTTGAAAATAGAGATTGGTATTTATAATCGGCGCACCGATGACGAATACTATAACGGGTTGGATGCTGCTATCATCCCAGACAACTATATAAAATACGCCCAGGTAGAATGCGGCCGGGATATGTATTCCGGCATGGTTAGGTTAGCCCAGCACTTGGCTCAGGTAGAACCCGGGGCAGCGGCAGCTACTGGCTTTAAGTGGTATAAAGGCAAGCCCGCCTTTTTTTCCGGGACATCGGGGATACTACGCTATCTGGAATCCAGCTTGGCAGTCACATTCATATGGGATATCCTGGGTGGCAGGCTTGTAACTTTCAAAAACAAGTATTGACAGATTCTTTGACTCGCTTCGCTATGAAGCAGCAGATTCGCACGGTGCTGACCGACCAACGAACAGCTGCTTCAGATGCGATTTTTGGACCGAACTTTTAACCAAGACAATCATTCAGTAACATGGCAAGTCGTCTCCTTACAGAACCCGCTCAGTATATTTTTGCCCGGGATATGCCGGCTACCCGGCGCTGGTACACTGCCCTCATAGGTTTCGAGCCCATTGAGGAAGACTATGGTTTGCGTTACGACTTCGGTACTCACTCTTTAGTGTTGAGTCCAAGTGGCGATAAGGGCATATTTGGCCTGATGGTTTCCTCCGTTCAGGAAGCTCGGCTACGGTTCAGCCAAGCAGGTATAAAGGTTGAGGAGACATTGGGAACGGTGCACAATCTTGACGGTGATTCTGCCTCGTTCCGGGACCCCGCTAACAACCAAGTGATGGTGCTCGAAGAAAGCGAGAAAGCCTTAACTTGAATAATCCCGTTGACAGGGTTCACTAACGATAGCGCTCAAAGTCCGGCCCGCGATGGCCGGACATTTTTATTTTCTGTAAGCCTAGTTTTAAGTTGTGATAATTTACTTATTATCACAACATCCACGACTATGTATCAAGTGGCCGGGTGTTCAACCAACACGCACGCTTTAGCCAGCTTACGGGCCAGGGTCTTATCAATCGGGCCTAGGATGAGGGCGTGAGCTGGGTTAGCCTGCTCGTGCTCCATCGCCGGAACCGGGTCGTGAATACACTCTAATCCCTCACTGAGTGGCACGGCCGCTGGCAGCACCGCGGCTACGCAGCCGGCTCCCGATGCGGTCGTGTGCCGGAATACGGCCTCATACAGCGCCTGTTCTCGTGAGCCAAGGGCCAGCCAAATTTCCAGCACGTCGACCGAAACCCCGTCCCTTGGAGTAACCGGAGCGTACTTAAACACCGAACTGGTAAGGCTCAGTTGCCCAGCTGCGTCGTGCGCAATATGCGAAGGCTGCTTCGGCACCCGCCGAAGCAGGTGGTTTTCCGGCTTAATCAAGTAACTCATCCAAGGTAGGCGCTCACGGGGTCAAAATCCTGATACAATTGAATGGCGTGCGCCAGCGTAGGCACTTCCCACAGCACTTCTTCGTCAGGGCCGAACAGCGTATACTCCCGCTCGCCGCCCGGCGCAATTTCAATCTCCATAGGTGCTTTGCCGCCGTTCAGGTCGAGCTGTATGCCGCCGTTGCGCAACGGAAAAGCCGCTATATGAGGCGTATAGTAAGGCAACAACTGGATAAAAGCAGGTTGTTGCATTAACTCAATTGCGCTCTGAATAGCCAACGGGCTGATGACCGGTGCCCCGTACGAATCCCAGTTCGACGGTAATGCAGCGAATGAGCGAATCTTAGCAACTTCCCGTTCGCGCAGAAACGCAAAATTGGGTGGGGACTCAGCTGCCAGCCACGACCAACTAATAAATACGTTACGATGCCGGGACTGCCGCTGCAGGGCCTCGGCGTAGTCCGCGCCTAGCGGACGGGTGGCCGCTTCACGCTGCGGACGTTCAAGGGTCAAGGTCATGGCGTTTCGGTTTCGCGGGGTTTAAAGGCGTAGCTCGCCAGCTTCAGCAGCATCACCAGCACCAGCAGCGCTTTCTCGATGCCGTACTCGTTCTCGTCCATCAGGCCGTGAGCGATGCGATTGCGCAGGTTTTGACCGGCCTTTTCCTGCAAGTAAAAGCGAATAAAGAACAAGTCTTCCGGGTCGAGGTGAGGGGCAAGGTCCTGAAACAGTTCCTCTAACAGCTTCTCATGCACGATGCCTTCGCGCTTAGGCCGGAAAGTAGTAATGCCAAGACGCTCGCACATATAGCGCAACACGTATTCGACTTTTAGCACCAGCGAGTCGGTAGCAGCGATAAAGTCTGGGTCATCCGTTTCTTCCTTTCGCCACCGGTCCAATTCCTGAAATATGGCTTGGATGCCGGATTCCAGCAAGCGAAGCGGGAAAGTGGTTCTTTCCATGCCGTGCTCGCGCACTTCACGGGGCTGTCCGAGCCAGCTATCGGCTAGGTAACCCATTACGCCAGAGGCATGCAATTTATCCGCTTTGTAAGCGGTTACGACTAACTGCACCAAGGTTTGCATGGCCAGCTGCCCAAGCAGACCATAAGCATTTAATACACGAAATTCCTGCTTTTGTGGCTCCGTCGTAAACGTCTGCACGGGGTTGCCGTGCTTGTCCTGTACCACCGTGGAAAACATGTCGGCTAACGACTTAGCCGCCGTCTGCTCATACTCGCGAACCGCCTTGATGGTCGGAAACATGGGTGTGGCAGCCAAAAATGCGACCAGCTCCGCTTCGGTATGCTGCTCCACCAAGCGCTGAATCTCGGCCGTGCGCTCCTGCACCTGGGCGGCCGGCACTTCCGTGAAGACTTCGCCCAAGCGAAAAGTCGTCCGCAACTGTTGGTATTGCTGCGCCAACCGCTCTGCAGTGGCCGTTTCGCCTAGTTCCTGATAGAGGCGCATGGCCTGCTGCGTGAACGAGACAGCTGCCGAATTGTCCCGTGCCAATGCCTCCGCCGCGAGCTGCTCGTAGTAGTCGGCCACCAATAGCTGCCAGGGGCGGGCATCCAGCTTAGCTTGCTGTGCGACCTCGGCCGTGGCCTGCGCTACTTCCATTGCCCCATGCAGGTACGTATTGCGCAGCGTCTCAATCAACGGACGGTTGTGGGCTAAAAAAGCCGGCAATAACCCGGCTTCCCGGAACAGATTCAGCTGTTCGGCCACCAGACTTGTGAACGTGCCGAGCAGCATCGGCGACCCGGTGCGGGCCGCATCCCACCGCTGCTGCGTGGCCAGCATAAAGTCCATAATGGGCCGTAGCGTGGCGGCAACGGCTGGGTCGCGCTGCCGGCTGGCCGCAATGCGAAAAGCCAGGGCCAGGTTTTGCACGGCAAAGAGCACGTAGTGCCGGGTCGGGGGCTCCGTCGCTTCCAAGGTGAAGTATGCTTGGCTGAGGGCAAACAGGTCGTTTACCAGCGCGGCGACTTCTTCGGGCCGGCCGGCCTGCTTGCGCAAGTACAGGAACAGGCCGTACTCGCGCTTTAAGAATAAGTTGCTGGTGGCCTGGTACCGCTGCTTGAGGTAGGCGTACTCGGCCGGGCCATACGCACTCGTTTCGGGCCACCCGAAAGGCTGTTCGTTGCCTTCTTCGTCCTGGCGCACCCCGGAGATATGGTAACCGATTTTGTCTTCCAGGCTTTTGCTAGCCCCCATCACCTCCTGCTCAATCCGGGCCTGTCGGGCTAGCTGCTCGTCTCCGGCTGCTTCCAGCACTTCCGCGATGCGACCAAACTCCGCCACCACGTCCCGGTTTTGCAGGTCTGCCACGGGAGTGGCATCCAAGGCCGTTAAATAATCAGTGAGTGGATTAGGCATAAGTAAAAAACAACTGGCAGTAGGGGGAAGTGCCCCGAAATTACGCATTGATGCTACTGCAATGGACACCCGGCATTTACTGCATAAATGCATAAACGCCACATAGCGGTTTGAGCACCGTAAGAAGCATCCAAAAAAGCCGCGGCAAATTACTTTTCGGCAGCTTTTCTGCCTTCTGACAGACCATCACGACCCTAATTCACTTCCTCCACCTGAATGCTGGTAATGGTTACATCCGTCGAAAACGTTATTAACTCTGTCCGTTCAGAGAATATTCCCTCCTGCTTCATCCGCTGGAAATACGCCGCAGTAGCTGGCGGTAAAGTATCAACTACGTCCTCCAGAGGGTCGAACTCATGAGCAGGCTTACTGCCGGTGTCATACCCCGCTAATTGAAAAAACGCAGTGCCTGAATCGTCCAGTTGATGTTGCAGCGCTCCCAATAGTAGGAGGTGGTACTTTTTGGGGTCCGCCAGCAGGATGTCCAGTAGCACTTGTTCCTGACGGATATTTTCCTGCCAGTATTCGTCCTTGATGAAGTCCTTGAAGTTGCCGTACTTCCCCCAAATACGCTGCACTACTTCCGGCGTGAACTCGGTGTCCTGGGCTACGTCAGCTTCAATAACCAGACGAATTTTTTGAGTCTTTTTCATGGCCTCAAGTTAGCCAGTAGTTCCAGGATGGTGGCGAATTCGCACGTCACTTAACCCGTGCTTAACTCCACTTCGGCATTTTTCGGGATGATTCGGTCACTGCATCGTAGCAATACGATATAGTTAGGGCAGACTGGATGCACTTCGTAGCAGCAGCTTCTCTGAGCGCATTGACTCTCACGCATGAAAAGGCAGGGCGGGCGCGTGCGCGAACTTGCCAGAAAGGTCCTGCGATGATACTCAAAGCCAATAATGCAAGCTGTTATAAATGCTTGTACCATGTCCATAGCAGCGCTGCCAGCGTTGCCAAGTCCTTTAGCCCGCCCGCGACCTTGGCTAGCAACTCTACTCGTATTTTCCAGTCGATTGGTGCTTTCATATGATACCCGGTTTGAAAAGGGCATCACAAAAGAATACACCAAAAGCAACGAAAAATAGGACAGGAAAAATGCCGTTTCCAGCCCGTAAGAGCATATTGACTTTACAAAATGTGTTCTCACGAGCTGGAAATGAGTTTTCAAATAGGACAAACTACACGCTTTTTTCTTATATTTTTTCTATTCTGCATCATTGCCAGTTCGCATAAAACACTCATTAGCAACGCTGTAAATTATAGAATTCTAGTGGTGGATAATTCGGAATTCTTACCTGGGGAACAAGTGGCAAAAAATGGGGAACAACTGGCATTTTTTTTATTTCAGCTATTCGAGTCAGGTTGGGGCAACAACCTAAAAATCGGCACCTGTTTTGCCCTTGTGTTAGGGAACCTTTTTTACTCAAATCCATGCAACCCGTTACGGAGCCCGTAGCCGAATCCGCTGAAATCCCCCTTTCACCGCCAGCCCCCACTGCCCAGGCTATTCCCGATGCCTCCGTGCTTTTTATGGCGACCGTACAACAGCACTTTACCACCTTGGTGGACCTACTGAAAAGCCATGTGGAGGCCAAAAAAACCGGCCTTGTGGCCGAAGCCAGAGCCACGGCTATTGAGGGCTATGTAGCCAGGGGCTACAGTTTCCTTATGGTGTTTTTATGCTTGGGAGCCGGGCTCTTTCTCTCCACGCAAAAAATATTAAACGGGGTCAGCGCGGGTACGCTCACAGGCACCATCATTGGCTACGCGCTATCGCATCTGCGGCCCGTGACCAACGACTAAGGCGGCGGTAAACGAACGCCAGAAATTCATGCCCAGATAATGTTGCCGCCCTAATTATGCGCGATTTTAAGGAACTTGAGCTGACCTTCCGCAATGATTCTTACATCGTGCCTCCGGGCTGCAGGAAGGAAATATTAACGCATCCTTCCGGCAATGGCAAGGTGGTAGAGGTAGCACTGTTCCAGGAGCACCGTTACGCCTTCTTCTACTGGCTGCAATGGACCCGCGAGCGGAAGCAATCAACTCCCCCTTGCTTGGTCAGCTTGGACTGGCACCAGGATTTAGGCTATCCCGGTGATATCGAGCAGCAGTGGCTGAAGGACTTGAACCAAAGCGACGACGGGGAAGTAGCCGGCTTCTGCTGGGCAACCCTGCCCAATAACAACGACGGTCAAATTATGGCTGCCGTCTACCTTAACTTGATTGGCGACGTGTACGTGCATTGCCGGGATGGCTACGGCGATGAATGGGCGGATGAGCTATTCCACGACCGGTTTGGTAATGCCCACCCCATCCGAAAGTTCAGAACGCCGCAACAGTTGGAGGCTGCCTTGCTGACCTCCAGCGAGCAGGCTGTTTACTTTGACCTCGACCTTGATTTCTTCACCTACCGAAATCATTACACTGAAGGCGGCAGTCGCTTTACCTATATGCCCAAAGGCAAAATCCTGGAGTTACTGGCTCCCGAGACTTCGCTCATGCGCTGGATTTTTGCTCGATTGGCCGGCTTTACCATCGCAACCGAGCCGGAATTCTGTGGTGGCATCTCAAAATCGAACAAGTTGCTCGATATGGTGACCAAGCTGTACTTCACGCCCGATTTGTTTCATGATGCGTGCGAATGGAAACATTTGCGGAATCGGTAGACCAGCTACTGCCCCAACAAGTTAGGCGGAAAAGATAAAGTGAGGGGCGACGAAAGTGAAGGCAGGCCGTTACCTTCGGCCTCCTACTTTACGCACCATGACCTTTGCCGAGCTAGTTGAACAGTTTTTACTCCTCCGATTGCAGGTAGCTTCCGCCGGCGAAGCCAGTGTGCCCGCCTGGTGGCCCACCACTTGCCTGACGACTGATGCTGCTTTGGATTTTAAGCACCTGTTTGCCGACGCCGCGCCGGCGGTGGCCTGGCAGCTCAGCAGCCAGGCCGCCTGCCAGGCGCACGATAAATGGCTGTCAGGCATGGATTACCATCTATTTCGTTTACCCGAAGGGCTAGAGGAGGCTATCTACCATACTGGTTTGCAGCTGCCAGTAGCCCAGGCACAGCAGTGGCTGACAGAGAAAACAGCATTGGCAACGGTAACTGCGAATACTACCCCAGTTACTGGTCCTCAACGGCTGGGCAGCAGTGCCGACTTGCTTTCCGGCGCTGCCCTACCGGCCTTACGGGCTTGCTACGGCGCGGCTTTCCAGGGCGGTGTGCAGGTGTTTCCCTACTTCACTACGGCCAATGCAGATGAGTAAGGACCTGCTTTTCACGGCTGCCCTGAACAAAGGTCAGGCGTTACTCCCTGAAATGCACCAGCTGGCGCAGCACTGGCAGCCCGGCATTACGGCTCGCGAGTTGGCGCAGCAGGCCTTGGCCACTGGTTACCTAGGCCGGGCTACCGAAGCCCGCATCCGGGATGTGGTGGCGGTATTCAGCCGGCGCTTCCTCCGGGGCCAGCCCCAGCCGGCGGCGTACCTGCACGAGTTGGCGCAGCACCTCCCGGTCACGGGCTTATTCACGGAAGTGTGCCTGCTGCACACCGCTGCCGCGCACCCGGAACTCTTGGTGTTCCTGCAGGAAGTGTACTGGCCCGCCCATTATGCTGGTCGCCCCAGCTTACCCAAGGAGGCGGCGCAGGAGTTTCTGCACCAAGCCCAGAAGCTGGGCCGCACCGGCAGCGACTGGTCCGAGGGCCTGACGGAGCGCACCGCCCGCCGCCTAACGGGTACCCTCACTGAATTTGGCTTGCTGGGCGCACCCGACCGGCAAGGCATCCGGCTGCTGAGGCCGTTCCAGCCGCATCCGGAAACAGTGGTTTACTTAGCGTACTGGCTGCGCGAGCTTAAGCTGGACGTACGCGCGCTCATCGCCCACCCGCTCTGGCAAGTGCTGGGCCTGCGCGCTGGCGACGTACTGCCGACCTTGCGCCGCCTAGCGCTGCACAATTGGCTGACCGTACTTACGGCTGGTGACCTTCTCCGCCTCGAATGGCATTACTCTTCTCCTACTGCGCTCCTGCATGACCTCACTCAACGAAGCCTTCACGCAGTTGCTTGATGCGCTGAATACGCGCGACCGAACCATCAACCCGACCGGGGCCGCGCAGTTTTACTACCTGGTTTTCCCGCCAGAACAGGCCCTGGAAGTGAAGCGTCAGCTGCACAAGTGGAAGAAGCGCCTGACCGACCAGCGCTACAAAACGCGGGAGTACAGCTTTGCCAAGGAGATGCCGGGCCTGGCCGAAAAGCACCCATTGGTGTCCCGGTCGCTGCAGCTGGAAGCCGCCAAACCCGCTACCGCGGCCGAGAAGTTTGCGGCCAGTCCCAAACTCCTGCACCAGCTAACCGGGGCCGCGGGCGAGAAGCTGGCGGCCGACATTACCGCTCGCTTCGGCGGCACGAGCGAAAAAACCGTGCTGCTGCTCACCGACCTCGAAGCCCTGCACCCGGCCGTGCGCATCGGCACCATCGAGAACCAGCTTACCCAGACCCTAAAGGGACCAATCATTGTGTTTTACCCCGGCCAGCGCACGGCCAAATACGCCCTGAAATTTCTGGGTTTCTACCCCGAAGACGGCAACTACCGCTCCACCCACTTTGAGGCAACTACCGCATGAGCATTCGTACCCTGTTTAATCTGGAAATAGAGCGGCCCATTGAGCCGGTCGTGAACTACGGCACCAACGCGAAGCGCGAAGAAGCCCTGCTGACGGAAGTGCGGGAGTACGTCACCACGGCCCACATCGAGGAGCGGATTGAGAAGCTGCTCGAAGCCGTGGAGGACGGGGCCAACGGCAACCCAAATACCGAGGTTGGCATTTGGGTATCGGGCTTTTATGGCTCGGGCAAAAGCTCGTTTACCAAGTACCTTGGCATGGCCCTGGATACCAACCGGCAGCTGGCAGGGCGGCCGTTCCGGGAGCAGCTGGCCGACCGGCTCACACTCACGCTACGCCAGCGCCTGCTCACGCTCACCCAGCGCCACCCGGCCGCCGTGGTGATGCTGGACCTGGCCTCGGAGGCCAGCGGGGCCATGCGGCTCGTGCACGAAGAGCTCTACCGCAAGGTGCTGCAATGGGCAGATTTCTCAACCGAAGCCCGCACCCGCGACCTGGAGCTGCGCTTGCTACGCGACGGCAAGCTGGACGCCTTTAAAAAGCGGGTGCCTGAGTTGCCGGATGCCGCGGGCCTGAGCTGGGCGGAGGTGCGCGACGACCCGTATTCCGGCATCTACGTGGCTTCGCAGCTGGCGCACGAGTTCTACCCGGCCCGGTTTCCGGCGGCCGATACGCTGGCCAATACGGCCGAACTACAGATTGAGCGCGGCCTGGACGAGGACGTAGCCACTATGTTGACGTTGGTGCGCCAAAAAACCGGCTACCAGAACGTCATCTTCGTCATTGACGAAGTAGGGCAGTACGTCGCGCCGGTGGATGACCGAATCACGATGCTGCAAGGGCTGGCCGAGTCCCTGAAACGGCAGGGCCACGCGCTGCTCATCGTGACGGCCCAGCAAACGCTGACCAACGACAACCCCGACGCGGCCCTGAACTCGGCCAAGCTGACGAAGCTGCTGGCCCGCTTCCCGATGCAGCTCGAATTGAAGTCCGGCGACATCAGCCACATCATTACCGAGCGCCTGCTGAAGAAAAGCGCGGCCGGCACCACGGCGCTGCACCAGCTTTTCGAGCAGGTGAGCCAGAGCCTTAACCACGCCACCCGCCTTCAGGACGTGAGCGTGCTGCGGCTGCCGGAGTTCAGCCGCGACCGGTTTGTGGACCTTTATCCTTTTCTACCACAGCACTTTGAACTGATGTTGCGCCTGCTGAGCCGGCTGGCCACCAAGCATGGTGGGCTGGGGCTGCGCTCGGCCCTAAAACTGACGCAGGATATGCTGCTCGATACCGCCAGTGGGGTAGCCGTGGCCGATGCGCCTCTGGGTCGCCTCATCACCCTGGCCGATTTTTACCGGGTGCTCACGCTGGAAATAGGCCGCTCGCTGGCCTACCTCACGGCCGCCGTGGACAAGGCGCGGCTAGTGTTCGGGGCCGATTCGCTCATGGCCGAAGCCGCCGCGGCCGTCGCCGTGCTGCAAATCATCGAGGAGGTGGTACCCGTCACGTTTGTCAACGTGGCGGCGCTGCTCCAGCCCGATGCCCGCCACCTGCGAACCCCGGCCGAAGTGAAGCAGGCGCTCGAAGAGCTCATTGCCCACGTTGAGCTGCCCTTTGCGCTGCTCAACGACCAGGTACGCATCCTGAGCGAAGAAGTGAAGGAGTTGGAAACCGAGCGCAACAAGCTGCAACCCCTCGCCGTGGACCGGCTCAACCTGGAACGCGAGGTGCTGAAGGAGCTGCTGCCCGACACCACCCGCCGCACCATGCTCGGCGGCAACCGGGCCGTGGTGGCGGGCTTGTTCTGGTATCCAGGTGCCGACGTGTTGTCGCCGGTAGCGGCTGGAGCCGACCCGATTCAGGTGGTGGTCACGCTGCTGGACCCCAGCGAATACCAAGCGCAGGTAAGCCAACTCGCCCTGCGCTCAACTGCTCCGCAGGAACACAACCGGCTGTATGCCTGCGGACAGCTACCCGCCGGCTGGAATGACCAGGTGCGCGACCTTTACCGGGCGGGCGAAATCGTGCGCCTGAACCAGCACTCGGCCCGCCCCGGCGACGAGGCCCAGTACGTGCGCAGCCAGCAGGAGCTGACGCGCCGGCTGCTGCGCGACCTGGGCCAAAAGGTGCGCCTGAGCTTGGAAAGCGGCTCTTTTATCTTCCGCGGCTCTCAAACGGCTACCCGCACCGAGGCCACAACGCTGCCCGGGGCTTTGGGCAAGCGCCTGAAAGACGTGACCGAGCTCACGTATGAGAAGTATACCCTGGCTGGCCATCCTGGTGCTGGCGAAACAGCAGTACAGTTTCTGCAAGCTAAAGACCTCACCACCCTGCCGACCCAATATGACCCGCTGGGGCTGGCCGACGCTAATGGGGCCGTGCGGGCCGACCACCCGGCGCTGATGGCCGTGGCCGACTACCTGCGCCGCCACTTGCAGGCGGACGGCCGAACGCTGCTCGACCACTTTGCTGCGCCGCCCTACGGCTGGTCAAAAGACGCCATTCGCTACCTGGTGGCCGCCTTGCTGCGCGATGGGCGCGTGAAGCTTCACACCGGTGGGCAGTCGGTGAGTGGCAGCAGCCCCGAAGCCCGCACAGCCATCGGCAACACGAACGGCTTCAACCGGATAACCTTGCGCCTGGCCGATGGCGTGCCCTCAGCTGAGCTGCGCAACATGGCAGTTCACCGTCTGGAGGAACTGACCGACGATACCGTTTCGCCCACCCTGAACGGCATCAACAAAGCCGCGCGGGAGTTTTTCCCGGGCAAGCTGGCGCAGCTGGCAGGCCTGCCCAGCCGCCTGCGCGCCGTGCAGGTACCGGGGCCTGACCGGGCCGAACAGGTGCTGACCCAGGTGCGCAGCCTCCTCGACGGCGACGATGCCGACGTTATCAGCCGCCTCGGGGACCCCGACAACGAACTCGTCTCGAATCTGGGCTGGGCCGACCACCTCAGCCGCCAGCTTGATGAGGGCCTTGAAAACACGTTGCGCGACCTGTTGCCCTTGCGCGAGCGGCTAGCCCGCCTGCCCGATGTAGTAGCGCTGACCGAGCTGCGCCGCGCCGCGGCTGACCCGTTGGCCCGCCTCGACGAGCTGCTGACCCACGACACCTTTGGCGGGCGGACCGCCGACCTGACCACGGCGCACCGGCAGCTGGTGACCGCCCTAAAAGCCGGGGTAGCGGCCCTGGCCAAGCACCAGCTGGACCGCCTGCGCCAGACCGCTACCGAGTTGCGCGGTTCCTACACCTGGAACTACCTGGATGTGGAGGCCCAGACCGCCATCGCCGATGCCTTATCCGACCTGGCCCTCCCCTATGAGCAAGCGCACACCGGTACGCTGCGCGACCTGGAAGACCTGCAGAACCACGGTTACAGCGTGGAGGAGCGCCTGGCCGACCTGCGCCGCCGGGTAAGCGAGGCCCGCCCCCCGGCCCCGCCGCCCAGCGAAGTGCAGGAAGATGGTACTCCCACTCCCAGTGTGGCCACGCCCCTGCGACTGCGCCGCCGGCTGACCTCGGCCGATGACCTCGACCAATTGATTGAGCGCCTGCAGCGGCTGCGCGCCGGCTTCGTGGCTGGCCAGGCCTTCGAGTTCGATTTTGAAGACTAATCCGTCCGAATCTTCTACCCCCGCTTCTTTCTGCTGTCCTCCGAAGAGGGTAACAGAGTTTCTTCCTGACCATGACGCCCACCCAACGCAACCTGCTCCGCCAGTTCGTGGCCGATGCCCGCACTGCCCTCTACCGCGACTTCGAGCAGCAACTGCCCGGCTACGGCATTTTCTTTCAGCAGGCCCCGGTGGCGGCGGGGGCTCCGCCGGCTTACACCCACTTGCAGCTTACGGCCCCGGCCGAGCTGCCCAATGCCGACCGCGCCACCCGCGCCGGAGCAGCGCGCCTGCAGGAGCGCCTGCACTATCTGGCGACTACGGTACCGGGCGCGGTAGCAGGAGCCTCGCCCCGCCTGGCGGAAGCCTTGCCCCGCCTGCTGCTCGAACAAGCCTACACCTTTCTCAACCGCCTCACGGCGTTGCGGCTGGCCGAGGAACGCGAGATTGTGATGGAATGCCTGCGACGTGGGCAACAGTCGGAAGGCTACACCGACCTGTTTTCGCTGTACACCAGCCAGGCTTACCCCAACGGCGACGCCCGCTACGCCGCCTTTATTCGGGCTAATTTCGACCGACTGGCCCGCGAGCTGCCGGGCTTGTTCGGAGCCTACTCGCCCTACGGCCTGCTCTGGCCCCGTTATGCGGCTTTCGATGCCGTGCTCGACCGCCTGCGTCGCTCCGAGCTGGCTTTTGCCTGGGATGCGGATGAAACGCTGGGCTGGCTCTACCAGTACTTCAACTCCAAAGACGAGCGCGAGGCCATGCGAGCGGCCAGCCGTGCCCCACGCACGAGCCGCGAAATGGCCGTGCGCAACCAGTTTTTTACGCCGCGCTACGTGGTGGAGTTTTTGACGGATAACACGCTGGGCCGCCGCTGGCGCGACCTGGCGGAGCCTTCCGAAGCGCTGGCGGCCCGCTGCCGCTACCTGGTGGCCACTGATGCCGCTGCTGCCGAAACCGCGCCAGACGCGGCGGCCCCAAACAGCATCCCGGCGTTGAAGAAAGCCGGGGGCGAGAGCACCGTTGCGGAGGAATACCCGCTGCCCGACCCGCGGGGCCTGCGGGTACTTGACCCCGCCTGCGGCTCCATGCACTTCGGGCTGTATGCCTTCGATGTGTTCGAAACCATTTACCTCGATGCCTGGGACCGGCTGCCGGACACCGTGCTCACCGATGTGCGCGCGGCCTTGGTGGCCGAGCATCCCACCGACGAGACCGCCCGCCGCCGGGCGTTTCAGGCGCGGGTGCCGGGCCTGATTCTGGCCCACAACCTGCACGGGGTGGATATTGACCCCCGCGCGATTCAGGTGGCCGGCCTCACGCTTTGGCTGCGGGCGCACCGCACCTGGCAGGGCCTGAAGCTGCGGGCGGCCCATCGCCCGCGCATTGGCGAGGCGCGGCTGGTGTGGGCCGAGCCGTTGGCCGAAGGCGAGCTGCTGACGGCTTTCGGCCGCACGCTTCGCCACGAAACCCTGCCCGGCCAAACCAAGCCCCTGGCCCCGGCCGAGGCGCAGGTGCTGGCCGACCTGCTGCGCAGTGTGGCGGCCCACACCCGCCTGGTGGGCGAGGCCGGCTGGCTGGTGCCCCTGGAGCAGGAGCTGAGCGGCCTCATCGAAGCGGCCCGCCAGAGCTGGACGACTGCCCGCGCAGCCGTGGCCCAGGCCACGCAGGTCGACATCTTTCGGGGTGCTCCCGCCCAGCAGCTGGGGCTGCCGCTCGAAGCCCTCGGCCGGGTGCGCCGCAAGGCCTTCTTTGAGGAGGCCGAGGGCCTGCTGCTGGCCGCCCTCACGCTGTATGCCGAGCAGGCCGCGGGCCCTGATGCCTACCAACGCCAGCTCTTCGCGGCCGACGCGGCCCGGACCCTGGCCCTGGTGGACCTCTGCCGCCTGCGCTACGATGCCGTGCTGATGAATCCGCCCTTTGGGGCCGCCGCCGCCGCCAGCAAGGCCTACCTGGAACGCAACTACCCCAGCGCCAAAATGGACATCTTCGCCATGTTCGTGGCGCGGGCGCTGAACCGGCTGCGGCCGGGGGGCTTTGTGGGCATCATCTCCTCGCGCACGGGGCTATTTATCTCATCGTTCAAGACTTTCCGCGAGCAGGTGCTGCTACGCCACCACCTGCCGCTGGTGGCCGACCTGGGCGGCGAAGTGCTCGATGCCATGGTAGAAACCGCTGCCTACGTGGTGCAGCAGGCCCCGCCCGTAGCCCAGCCTACTTTTTTCCTGCGTCTGCTCAATGTGCCGGGCGAGGAAAAGGAAGCAGCCTTGTTGGAAGGGCTATTAAATCCGTCCGCTCCGTTTCGGTTTGAGGTGCCTACAGTAGCTTTTGATGTAATTCCTGGTAAGCCACTGGCATATTGGTCACCGGCAGGTGTTCGTCGGGCTTTCGAAACTGAACCTGCTTTTGATGACGAAGCAGGCTCAACTAAACAGGGTTTGGCTTCAGCTGATGATTTTCGCTTTGTACGAATGTGGTGGGAAAAACCCACTGACAGTGGTTGGTTCACTTTCGCAAAAGGAGGCCCTTGGTCACCTTTCTACATTGACTTTCATTTGATTTGCAATTGGGTGCGAAATGGCGAAGAAATGACAACTTTCACTCGCTCGGTAATTCGCAATCCAATGTTCTATGGTCGGCGCGGCCTCACCTATCCGCTCCGCACCCACGAGCTGAGCCCGCAAGCAATGCCTGCGGGCACTATCATCAGTGTGCGCGGCCAGGGCATTTACCCAAACCCGCCTGATAACCGGACCGCCGAGGAACAAAACCTGCTCAATCTCGCCGTGCTGGCATCTCGGCCATTTGATTACATGTTGAAGTTGGGGCTGGGTTTTTCGGCGCGACCACAATTCGACGGTGGGGCTATCAACCGAACGCCGTTTCCGGCAGCGCTGCAACTACCAACTGCTGTACCAGTGGTAGCCGAACTGGAGGCCCTAGCCCGGCGGGGACACGCCGTGCAACGGGCGCGAGAATTCACCCGCGAAACATCCCTGCATTTCCGTTTGCCGGCCCTGCTGCTCCCCACTGCCCTGGCTGGCCCTGCCCTGTCCGAGTCCCTACCTCCGGCACTCGCGGCCATTGCCGTGCCCCTGCCATTGCTTGACTCAACTACGTTGGCCGAAACTGCCATCGCTGAAGCAGCCCGCGCTACCGCCCGGCAACTGGAAGTGCAGGCTATTCAGGGAGAAATCAACGAGCGGGTTTACGAGGCCTACGGCTTCGGCCCTGCCGAACGGGCCGCCATCGCGCAGTTCTACGCCGCTCCCAGCAGCACCAGCGAGGATGACGCCCCGGCCGAGGAAGAAGAGGACGACGACACTGCCGCCCCCGGCAGTCCCGATGACGTGGCATTTGCCCTGTGGCAGTGGCTGCTGGGTGCTGCCTTCGGGCGTTGGGACGTGCGCCTGGCGCTCGACCCAGCCGGACTGCCCGCCCCGGCCGGCGCGTTTGAAGCACTGCCGCCGGCCCCGCCCGGTGCCCTGCGCCACCCCACTTCCGGCCGCTTGGCCACCACGCCGGCAGACGTAGCCGATGCCGGTGCCCCCTACCCCGTGCCAGTGGCCTGGTCCGGCCTGCTCCCCCTTGACTCCGATAACCCGCACGACGTGGCCCGTCAGTTGCGCCAGCTATTGGCCACCTTGCGCCCCGCCACCGCGGCCGCCCTCGAAACCGAAAGCCGCGCCCTGCTGGCTTCTACCAAGTCGGACCTCACCGGCTGGCTGGGCGAGTGGCTGGGCCGGGCCGGCGCCGGCGGCTTCTTCGACCGCCACCTGCTGGCCTACTCCCGCTCCAAGCGCGAGGCTCCACTTTACTGGCCCCTGCAAGCACCCAACACCAATTACGTGCTTTGGCTCTACGCCCCGCGCCTGAGCCGCGAGACTCTCTACGCTGCTCTCAACGACTACGTGGAGCCGCGCCGCCAGCGCGCCCGCGACGAGCTGCGCCAGTTTGCGGAGCTGCTCAGCGGCCCCGCCCCGGCCAACGCCAAGGAGGCCCGCCAGCAGCTCCAGCGCCGCGACGACGTGGCCCAGCTTGTGGCCGGCCTCGACCAGTTTGTGGCGCACCTCACCAGCGTGCTCGACCAGCCCGGCTTCCAGCCCCACCCCGACGACGGGGCCGCCATCAGCGCCTGCCTGCTGGCCGAGCTGTTCAGCCACCGCGCCTGGCGGCGCAAGCTGGAGCAGCACCGTACCAAGCTGCGCACCGGCGACTACGATTGGAGCCACCTGGCCCTGTCGCTGTTCCCGGTCCGCGTCCGCGAAAAGTGCCGCCTCGACCGGTCCCTGGCCATCGCCCACGGGTTGGAAGACTTGTACGAGGGGCCGCTAGCTGATTTAGGCGGCGCAGCCGTGGAAGAAAAATAATAAGAACCATCTTGTATGAAAACGACTCCCGCTACACTACCTAGCCAACCAAAGCCTCCGCGTAACCAACCCTGCCCCTGCGGTTCGGGTGCTAAATACAAGTATTGCTGCATTGGCAAAGAAATTCGGCCTCAACATGTGATGGCAACGGCCATGCATCGAGGTCAGCCTCGGCAGGTTCAAGTTGATGCCAGCAACGATTGGCTCAATATTCTGGCCGCAACGGAGATGCCTCTCAAACTCTTCTGCAAAGACAACGGATTGTACTTGTTCGGCTTGGGTCTAACTGTTGGACAGCAGGAAACCCTGACGGAACAACTGAAGCAGGGAAACCTAACCCGGGAGGATGTCCTTTCTACTTACCGGGGGCATTTCCGTCAGGAACCTGTGATGGCGCTACTCGACACTGCCTGTCGGGAGCAGGCCATGTTTGAAAAACGGCGTGATGTGCTAACGGATGCTTTTGAAGCGCATTTCATCGGTAAATACACCTTATCCATTCCCGTACTTTTTGCTCAGCTTGAAGGACTGCTACGTGATGTGGGCAATTTAAAAACCTCTGATAGTGTAAAGGGCACGATACGCACCGACATCTGGAACGACCGTCTCGTGCGCCCCATTGAGGACAACGTCGGCTTTTTCAATGCCTTCGTTCACCGGCTTTTTGAAGGGTCAAAGCCGAGCGACGAGGGGCTGAATCGTAACCCCATTTTGCACGGGTTTAAGGTTAACTACACTTCAGCCGATAACTCCATGCTGCTTATGCTCAGCATCTTGGAAATCAGACTGTTTTTGTGGTGGGAGGAGAAAACCGGAAATTTCTTCGATAACGTCAAGCTAACCATAGTCGACGACCAACAACCAGACAACCCACGCGAATCGGCTCCGAATAGCTAGTTATCATCACATTATGCCTTCCATCCGCGCCTTCATCCAAAACCAAATCCAGCAAAAGCTGACCAAGCGGCGTTGCGTGGTGGTGTACGACCCCCAGCACCTCTACGCAGAGCTGGTGGCCGAGCTCGCGGGCCCCGCCGAAGCCCCCCAGGCCGTGGTGGTAGCGGCACTGCCCGGCCCCACCCAGGCGCTGCTCAGTGCCTGGGCCGCTTGGGCAAGCCTGGGCAGTCGCCCCAATCCCGGCCCCCCGCTGGTGGTGTATGTAGCCACGGCGGCCCCGCAGGGCGAAACGGAGAAGCGCGCTGACCCCTTCTGGGCGCTGGCTGTCGCGGGTTGTGCCTTTGGGGCGAGCGAAGACCACGAGCAATACGCCCAGCTCGCCCGGCTGTGCTACCCCGACCACGCCAGCAAGCTCACCGAGTTGTTTGCGGCTCCGCAGCCGCCCGCATTTGCCGTGCTCGATAACCTGGGTGGTGGCGAACGGTGGCCACTGCTGAGCCACTACCTGCTGGGGCGCGAATCGCGGGCCGAGCTGCTGCGCGGCTTGCTCCTGCCTAATCCCAGCTCCGACAAGCGCCTGCTGGCCGCCAGCGACTGGGTGACCGAAGCTCAGCACCTGGTGGAAGTAGCCCTGGGCGTGCTACCCACCGAAAACACCCTACCCACCCTGCGCCGCAAGCTCTGGCAGCTAGTGCTGCTCGGGGAGTTTGTATTTGACCTGCGCTGCCCCCTGCCGGCGGCTCTGGCCGGGGTGGTGCGGGCCGCCGACCCCGCCCGCGACCTCGTGCTGCGCCTGGCCGACGAGCTGCGGCAGCAGGAAGTAGAGTACCTGGAGCAAGCGCGCCAACTGGCCGACCAGCTCAACCTCAGCAGCTACTTCGGGCCGGATGATGACCTGGGCGAACGCCTGACCTTTGGCTTCGAGGACCTGACTTTGCTGGGGCAGGTGCTCACGGCAATTCGGACCAACGACCTGCCCAGTGCGGCAGCCAAACTAAAAATGCGCAAAAAATCGGTGTGGCGCGACCAGGGGGCCGCCCGCTGGAACCTCACCGAAGTCGGCCTGGACTTGCTGCAGGCCGTGAACGCCGCTCAGGCCTACCTCCAAGCCGAGCCCCCAACCGACTTGTCGCGGCTGGTGGCGGCTTACGCCGGCCCGCTGCACCTGCCCGATGCCGCCCAACGACGCTTTGAGGCCGCCGCCACGGTTTACGAGCATTCAGATGAAGACCTGCCCAGTTTAACGGGTAGCCCCGACGGGGCCAGCACCAACCTGAAAGAATTTATCCGCATCTGCCGCGCCCGATACGCGGCCCTGGCCGCTGACTTGCACCAGCGCCTGCTGACCAGCGTTGAAGCGCAGGGCTGGCCGGCCGCTGGGCTGCCCGCTGCCCGCGAGCTAACCGGACAGCTCGTCCAGCCCGCGCTGCAGGATGGACGGCGCATTGCTTATTTTCTTGTAGATGCCTTGCGCTTCGAGCTGGCGCAGGAAGTAGCCCGTCTGCTCACTGAGCAGGGGGCCGTCGTGCAAATTCAGCCGTACTGCGCCCAGCTGCCCACCAGCACCCCAATTGGAATGTCGGCCTTGTTGCCCCACGATGGCAACTGGACCTTGAGCACGGACCCGACCGGCAAAGTAGAGCCGCAGGCCGGCCAGCCACTGGTGCCCGTGCCCAACGTGAGTACCCGCGACAAGTTCTGGCAACAGCGCTTTGGTGACTTGGTGCGGGTATTTTCTCAGGAAGCTTGGCTAAGCGCGCCGACCGTACCAGCCACCGCGCGGCTGCTCGTGGTGCGCTCTTCGGACCTGGACCAGGCCGGCGAAAACCGCGGCATTGAGGGCCTTAGCCAATTCCCGCTCGCGCTACGGGCCTTGCGAAAGGCCGTGCTGGCTGCTGGCAAGGCCGGCTTCCGCGAAATTGTCATTGCCACGGACCACGGCTTCGTGCTCAACCCCACCCCCGATGACGGGGCCTTGGTAACCGTGCCGCCCGGCGAGTGGCCGTTCCGAAAAGTCCGTAGCCTGCTTGGCCGTGGCCCCGCCGATACCCACGGCACCATCCGCTTCGACAGTGCGCAGGTCAGCATTCCGGGGCCGTGGCCTCACTTTGTGGTGCCCCGCTCGCTGGGTGCTTTCGAACGAGGAATAACCTATGCCCACGAAGGATTGTCCTTACCGGAAATCGTGCTGCCTGCCTTGCGCGTGCAGCTGCCAGCTGCCGAGCAGGCCCCCAAACGCACTAGCTTGTCGTTGACTTATCTAAAGCCCGTTGTCACCACTCGCCAACCCATCCTGACGGCCGAAGCCGTTGGCGGGAGTCTGCTTGATTTTGACGAAGCGCCGCCGGTTGAGTTTCAACTGGTAGTAACGGCGGCCGATGGCCGAGTGGTTGGTAAATTGGGCCTGCACACGGCCGTAGTGGACGTGGCCACGCAGCTGGTGCGCCTCTCGGTGCAGGAAAAAGCGCGCCTGCCCGTGCGCCTCGATGAAGAATTTGAAGGAGCATTCACCGTGCGGGCCCTGCACCCCGATACGCAGGTAGAGTTGGCCAGCATAACCTTGCAGACGGCATATGAGATATGAAGGGCCTGATGCGCTGGATGCCAAGCTGAACGAGCATTTCAGTGGCAAAGCGGTGCGCAAGGATTTGCTGCACCAGATTAAGAAAAGCACGAACGTGCCCTCGTTCGTGCTGGAATTTCTCTTGGCCCGTTACTGCGCTACCGACGACGCGGAAGAAGTGGAAGCGGGTATGCAAGCCGTGGTGGAAACGCTCAGCCGCCAGTACGTGCGCCCCGATGAGGCAAATAAGGCGCAGTCGCTGGTGCAGCAGAAAGGCTCACACCGCTTCATCGATAAAATTCACGTGCGCTACCAGGAGCGCGAGCGGCGGCACTGGGCCGCGATGGAGAACTTCAACTCCCAGCGCATCGCCATTCCCGAGCAGTTTTACAGCCAGAACGAGCGGCTGCTGGAAGGCGGCGTGTGGGCCGAAGTGAAGGTGGCCCGTAACGAAACCGACGAGAGCTATGCCTTCCACATCGAGGAGTTGCGCCCAGTGCAAATGGCCCGCTTCGACTTCGAGGCCTACTGCCAGGGCCGCCAGGCGTTCAGCCGCAACGAGTGGCTGGATGTGCTCATGCGTACCATCGGCCTGAATCCTGACAAGTTTTCGTTCCGCCTCAAGCTGCACTACCTCACCCGCCTCATCGGCTTTGTGGAGTCGAACTATAACTTCATTGAGCTTGGGCCACGCGGCACAGGCAAGTCGTTTGCCTTTAGTGAATTTTCGCCCTACGGCACCCTCATCAGTGGCGGGCAGGCCAGCACGGCTACGCTTTTCTACAACCTGTCGCGCCGCACGGTGGGGCTAGTCGGGTATTGGGATATTATTGGCTTTGACGAGGTGGGTGGCATCCGCATCAAAGACCAGAATACCATTCAGATAATGAAGGACTACATGGCCAACGGGCGTTTCTCCCGGGGAGCTGAAGTCATTGCAGATGCCTCGTTCGCCTTCGTGGGCAACATCGACCACTCGATTGAGCAGTTGGTTAGTTCGCCCATCCACACGCTGTTCCTGACCCTGCCCGATAATTTTGACCTGGCCGTGCAGGACCGCCTGCACTACTTTCTGCCGGGTTGGGAAATGCCTAAAAACAGTTCCTCCTACCTCACCGGGCAGTATGGCCTGATAACCGACTACCTGGCCGAAGCGCTCCACTACCTGAAGAAAAAGGTCAACAAGTATCCGACCCTGAACAGCCGCATCCGCTTGGGCAAGGCCGTGGAGGGCCGCGACGAGCAGGCCATTAAAAAAACGGTGGCTGGCCTACTCAAGCTACTGCATCCCGCCGACGAGCCCACTGACCTGGAGTTTGATGAGTACGTAGCCTACGCCGTGGAGGGCCGCCGCCGGGTGAAGGAGCAGATGAACAAGCAGAAGCCCGACGATGAGTTTGCCAACATCAACCTAAGCTACACCCGCCGGCAGGACAACCAGGAAGAAATCGTGTTCTGCCCCGAGTCCGCCCATATCGTGCGGAATGCCGACGTGGCTGAGTCGGGTGCAAGCACGGCATCTTCTAATGCCCCTGTGGTTCCAGCCGCGGTGCCCGCGCCGGTTGCCGCCCAGGCCACGGATGGAGTTGGGGCCGTCACTCCCTTGCCAGAAAAAACCGTGCGCATCCTGTTCGGCGATACCGGGTACAGCTACGAGGCGCTGTTTGGGCCTTATCTGGCGGGAGCCAGCGTCGTTACCTTGGAAGAGCCTTATATCCGCACCACCCACCAGTTGGGCAATTTGGTTCGCTTTGCGGAACTGCTGGCCCGCGTCGGCGACTGCCGTGAGCTAACGGTGCTCACTGGCCAGCCGGAAACCGAAGAGCAGCAGGCCGAAGTCAAAAAGGCCTTCGAAGACCTACGCTGGAGCCTTAAAGAATTCAGCATCCACCTTAATTTCTCCTTCAGCCCCACGCTGCACGACCGTGAGCTACGGTTAAATAATGGCTGGGTCATCCGCTCCGGGCGCGGCCTCGACCTCTACCAGAAACCGGAAAACTGGTTCAGCGTCGGAGTGAACGACTTTACCTACCGCCCTTGCTTGGAAACCACTGTGGTCTTCCAGCTCGATTCTGCCAGTCAGCTATGATTCGTTACCGCTTTGTTGACGTGCCCTTTCAGGGGCATACCATTCGATACGTGCGCGAAAGCCGCCGTGCGACCGATGCCAACGGCCACGCTTTCGAGCGTCGGCCCAAAGTTTGGAACGATGACCGGGTGGAGGAATTGATAGCGGGCCTGGAGCATGATTTAGGGTCGGTCGTCATTGTCGACCGCGTGCTGAGCCATGTCGCCAGCCTACAGTATTCGGACATTGTGGAAGCTTTTCTACAGCAGCACGGCCGCCTGACCGAGTTGAACCAACCATGGCAGTACACGGCCTACCGCATGCCCACTCCCGTTACCATCCAATACAAAGACGTGAAATGGCGGGGCCTGACGGTGCGCCTGATTCATATTCTGAACGAGCCGGGCCCATGGCCGGCCTTCTTCGGAAACGGCAGTGTGCCGGACCTCGACCCTAATCACGATGCCGCCGCCGCCATCACGGCCGAGGTGCAGGTGCTTTTTCAAGACGACAAGGTGAAGACCTACGTTGAGTCAACCCGTTTCTATTTCGAGCCCATCGAAGGCTTGGAAGACTTCAAAGCCTATGACTTTGAGGACGACCCCACGCCGGCCACCACGATTACCCTCAACGCGGGGTTTCGCTAATTTTTAGAACGCAATACACGCTCTTACCCGGTGAAGATTCTACCCCCGCACAAAATCAGCGGTGCGCTGTTCGACGTCATCCACGATGCCAAGCAAGAGTTGGTCCTAGTGTCACCCTACGTAAACCTGACGTACTGGAAACAACTGGCTACCGCCCTCACCGCCGCTCGTGACCGGAACGTGCGCATCACGTTCTACATTCGGCACGAGCCCAGCAACCTCGTCAGCAAAGAGCAAGTGTTGAGCCTGGGCATCACGCCGCAACTCGTAGCTAATCTGCACGCCAAGTTTTACTTCAACGAAACCAGCGGCCTTATCACGTCCCTCAACCTGCTGGGCGTTTCCAATAGCAACTCCATCGAGATAGGCTCGCAGCTGGAAACGGCCGAGGAAGTAGAGGAGCTGCGCCGCTTCGTGAAGCAGTACTTGGCTCCGCAGGAATTGGTGAAGCCCCAGAGCGAGGAGGACAAGTACCTCAGCACGGCCGAATTCGGCCAGGTACTCGCCGATTTTCTGGAAGGAAAAGTAGACGGCCGCTGCCAGGTAGACGAGCAGCGCGATGGCAGCTTGTCCATCCGGGCCCTGCGCAACACGTTCACTGTGCGCATGGAGCGTCCCAGCCAGCAACTGGCTATCCAGGCCATCGTCTCGGGCAATGAAGCGGAGCAATTTTCGGCCCGGCGCGCCCAGCACTTCACCGCCCCTACCCTACAATACGATATTCAACGCGGTGGCAAAGGCTACTACGACCTGATTCGCGCTACGACGCAGCCCTTATCCGCCCCGCGCTTCAACGCGTTAACTCTGCTGGAGAAAAGACTATTGCTGCCTCAAATTGCCGATTTCATGCTGGCCGTGCGGGCTTTCAAAAGCGCTTGTTGAGCACGCGCCCGACTGATTGTTGTCAGCGGGTGCGCGCGCATTTTATGTAGTGCTTATGTAACGATTGGGTAAATTCTGCTGCACCTACCCACTCCCAGGCCCTGGAATCACCATTTCTTACGTAGTGCTCATGTAACAGCCGGCGGGATTTCGGCAGGCTATTTCTTGTGTTGGCAATTCCCGAACGCCCCGTGAACCCATGGTGAATCCTTCGTGCCAAGCCTATAGCTGCGTTACAATAGGACCCAGGGCCACATTGGCCTATTAGCTCATTGAACATTCAGACTCCGACTAGTCGCTCTGAACCCATTATGAACCCTTTCCCCCGTATCGAATGCTTGGTGGGAGCCAGTTGCCAGCTAGGGCAAAATCCTGCGCAGGAAATTGCACATTGAAACGGAAGAAATTTATCTTCGGATTTCTATTCGAAATCCTTCGTCCATGTTGGAAATGACACCAGACCATTTAATCAAATGCCAATTCCCGAAAACCAGCTTAATGCCAGACCTACTGAGCGGGATGGTTCTGGTCGGGCAGCCCCTTTCTGAAACCCTGTAAGCATGACTATTAAACCGGAATTACTCGCCGCCGTGCACGGCCTCATTACCCAAGCACGTGAGCGGGCGGTGAGCGCCGTCGATGCCGAGCGGGTGCTTCTGTACTGGCACATTGGGCAGGTCATTCTGGAAGAAGAGCAGCACGGGGCTGACCGGGCCACCTACGGCAGCCGCCTCATCAAGGGCCTGGCAGCAGAGCTACAGCCGCAGTTTGGCAGCGGGTTTTCGGGGCGGCAACTAGAGCGCTACCGCCAGTTTTACCGCACTTTCCCCATTGCGTCTGCACTGCGGACGCAATTGAGCTGGACGCACTACAAAACGCTCATTAGTCTCGACAACAGCGATAAACGAGAATTCTACATGGCCGAAGCGACCAAAAACAACTGGTCGGCCCGGCAACTGGAGCGGCAGGTGAACAGCCAACTCTTCGAGCGCCTGCTGCTGAGCAACGACGTGGCCGCCGTGCTGGCCGTGGCTCGCCAGGAAAAGCCCCCCACGGAGGCCCGCGACATCATCAAGGACCCGATGGTGCTGGAGTTTCTGGGCCTGAAGCGGGAGGCCGCCTACTACGAGCGCGACCTAGAAACGGCCCTTATTACACACTTGCAGGAATTCCTGTTGGAATTGGGCAACGGCTTTTCGTTCGTGGCCCGCCAGCAGCGCCTGCACCTCGACGGCGACGACTTCTTCGTGGACCTCGTGTTCTACAACCGGCTGCTGCAGTGCTTCGTGCTGGTCGAAATCAAGACCGACAAGCTCACCCACCAGGACCTGGGCCAGCTTCAGATGTACGTCAACTACTACGACCGGCTGGAAAAGCTGCCCCATGAAAACCCCACCATTGGCATCCTGCTCTGCGCCGACAAGAACGACGCGGTGGTGAAAATCAGCCTACCCGCCGATAACCAGACCATTGTGGCCAGCAAGTACCAGCTCTATCTGCCCACTGAGCAGGCATTGATGGCCGAGGTAAAGAAGGAAATTGACAAGTTGGACCAGTCAGAAAAGGCGTAACCCAAGTTGCGGAGACACTCTCAAAGTAGGCGGAGCTATGAGCGAGCAGAAACGCACTAGTCCACTGGCAACGCATGAAGCAATGGCAGTGTGAACAAACCTGAAAACCTTTAGGGGGGTAAGGCAAATAGCGCTATAGTACCTATGCTTAAACTATTTCACTAGCAACTTATCCGCTTCCAGCTCTCTAATCAATAACATTCGCAGCAGAGTTGACAGGTTTGCACCGCGCTTCTTGGCTAATGCCTTGCCCGCCTCCGCTAGCTCGCGGTCAACGCGCAGATTAATTAATGTCTTAGGGGATGCTTCTTCTGACATGCCGCAAATATACTGTTTTCCATTAGGGGGTAAAGACAAAATGTTTCTTCCTGCTACAAAGAGCTTGCTTTGTATTGATTTGTCTTTACATTTGTAACATAAAAAGGCCATCCCCGGCAAGGGATGACCTTTATACAAGCAACAGGGCCGGCAAGCCCTATTACCCTACTCACCCCAAAATTACATGGAAACGCATGTAACCGGGCAACCCGTGCTTGGCGAACTCCGCCACGCCCTCTGCGCCGTGTTTTTCGGCAACCCGCTCTTTTCGCCCCAAGAGCAATTACTGGCCAACCACTACATCCACGAGTGCGAGGACGCCCGGCAACTCACCCGCTGGTTGCGGAGCCTGAGCGCCGCGATTGCTCACCGGCGCTCCGCCGGCCTCTCCTCCACCCCTTCACGGGCCGGTTATGTGGTATAGCAAACAGCTGCGGCAGGTTCGCCGGGCCCGCAAGGTGGCCCGAACCCAGCAACACCAGCTGGTTGCCTTGGAGTTGGAAGGCATCGTGGCCCTCACCCTGCACTCGGTTACCCAAACGCTGACCGTGCCCATCGAGCGGACGGCGGGGGCGCAGGTCGTCGACACGCTCCGCGAAGCCCTGCGCGAGCGCCGCCGGGTCCTGAAAACCGAAGCCCGGCAACTGCGCCAGGACTGGTGGGAAAGTGAAATGCTGCGCGCCCGGCAGGAAAACGCTCCCCCCGACCAACCGCTCGCCGGCGAGCCGACCGCCCCCTAGCGCCCCGACCGTCGCCCGGCGGCTCCCGCCGCAACGCCCCTTCGCTGGGCGTTGCCCGGTTGCGCACCTTTCCGTTTTTTCCATTCCAAGCGTCGCTATCAGCGCGTTCACGTCCTTGCTATGCCCCATTATTTCACCTTGCCCGCCCCGCCCGTGCGCGTGCGCCTCCCCTACCACCAAGCCACCGCGGCCCAACGGGCGCTGGCGGTGGATTACCTGCAACAGCGCCTAGCGGCCCACTTTCCCACCCTGCGCGTCAGTTCCTGGCCCGTTGCGCTGGCCGACCACCGACCCGACCTGTGACTCCGAGGTGCTGCCGTGGCCCTGGCCGAAACGGACCTGATTCAACTCGCCCAGCACCTGGCCGCCGCCCCGGAGCTGCCCGTGCTGGACCCACCGCTGTACGGGCTGCCGGCGCTGCACCTGGCCCAGTACACCCGGCAGAGCAGCGAACTGGCCCTTTGGGCGCTCGCCGAAGTCGCGGCGGGTGCCACGGCTTGTGGCCCCCGGCTCTACGCGCTGCTGCGCCGCCTGGCCCACCCCAGTCCCCTCGCCGACCAAGTGGTCCAGGCCTGGTGCTGGAACCTGGCCAGCGCGCCGCCCCTTGTACCGGGCATCCCGGGCGCTGCTCCCCGGCCGGACAGTGCCGAAATCGAGCACCTACTGGGCCGGCTCAAACCCCCTGAAAGCCCAGGTGCCGGCAACGGCGCGGGGACCCGCCCGCTCCCAAAGAATCGGTTCCCTTGGCTACTGGCCAGCAGAGTGGCTGGACCGGCAACAAATCATTGCCATCCGACTCTTATTCCGCGGCCGTCCGGGGGGGCACGGTAAACTGCATCAGCTCGCTGAGCGGAATTTCCAGCCCCTGGGCCAGGGAGGCCAGCACGTCGAGCGTCGCGGAGTAGCGGGCCGTCTCCAGCCGGTAGATGGTCGGTTTGGACACGTCGCACACGTCGGCCAGCGCCTGCTGACTCCACCCCCGCGCCTCGCGCAACCGCCGCAGGTGCTGCCCAAAGGCCTGCAAAACCACCTCGTTTTTCACTACGGCAAGCTGACCCCAAAAAACAGCCGCTTTGTAGTCACGTGTGATTACAAACGAGGCTTTTCCTGTACCTTGCGTCCCTTCTCTGACCTTCACCTCCGCCATTCCATGCCATCCACGGCCCCAACATCCACCGCCCCGCCCCGCCCACTACCCGCCGCCCGGTGTCTTCCCTTCGCGCAAGCGACGCCCGAACAGCTCGCCCAAACCGAGCGCGCAGTCCGGGATGCTTTGGGGAGTAAGTTCCCCCCCGTGCGCCGGGGGACGTGGGCCACCGCGTTGGCCGCCCTGCAACCCGACCTGTGGGCGACGGCGGACACCGTCTCCCTCGACGCGCACGACCTGGCCCGCGTCGCGGACTACCTGGATGCCCTGCCGGCCGTCGTCCACGCCCGGGCAGGACACGGGCCGCGCCAGTTCCAGTACACCCGGCTGCCGATGAGCTGCCCGGACGAGGTTCTCCGCGCCCTGGCCGAGCTCGAAGCCGAGCCACGGGTGGTCGGCCCCGCGGTTTACCAGCTGGTCACGGGGGTGGTCCGGCGCTACGCCGAGGACGACGCGTTCGGCTGGGCCACGGTCCGGGCCCCGCGCGAGGTCGATGGCGCAGACCCCACCCAAGCCCGCGCGGCGCTCCTCGCGCGGGTGGAGGCGCTGGCCCGCGCCCGCGGCGGGCCGGAAGCCGCCGCGAATCAAGTGATGTAGTGCCTTGCGTGGGCCGATTCTTCTTTCCTTACTATTTCCTCCATGTCTTCTGTTCATCTGGGCGAGCGCCTGACCCAACTTCGCACGACGCTGGCCGCAGAGGCGCTCCGTCCGGCTTCCTACACGCGGGCCAGCGTGGCCCACGCCGCCGGGGTATCCGCCGACGCACTCGCCCGGTTGGAGAAAGAGGGGGGTGGCACGGCCACGACCTTGGCGGCCGTGCTCCGGCATTATCAGCACAAGGGCGTTAACCTGGCGTGGGTGCTGGAGCCCGACAACACGGAGATTCCCCTCTACGGGTTCCGCGACATCTTCCAAGACGACCCGCTGCCCCGGGCCCGCAAGCCCCTCGCCGCCCTGCACCGGCTCCTGCACCCAGTGCTGACCGAACTGGACGCGGGTCAACAACTCACGCCCCATGCCACGCACGCGCTACTGACGCAAGTAGGGCACGGCATCCGGCACGCCCTGCAGCACCTGCTCCCGCGCCGGGGGCTGCTGCATGGCAAAGCGGACTGGCGCACCTACCAGCGGGTGCTGCCGCCGGTGCCGGCCCAGTCGGCTGGGTGGCGCCCGGCGGCGCTGTTCGCCGTGCCCGCTCATTACTACGAAGCGGGCGAATCCCTGCCCCGGTGCGGCGACGTCGCGTCTTACCTGGCCCATGACCCGGGCGGGAAGAAGGTGGCCAACCGCGACAAATGCGGCGCCTGTCAGCACCAGTTAAGCAGGAGCCCTTCCCCCAGCTTGCCGCTGGACGTCCCAGCGGATGCGCCGCGTCAACCGGCTGTCCCGACGGGATAGCACCCCTACGTCTGCGCCCCTTTCCGCCCGCACCACCCGGCGGACCTTGCTATTTTCGCTGGCTGCCTGGCTGGCTTTGTCAGCGGGCGACGCAGCCAGCGCTCCGCTGCGGGCCGGAGGCTCGGTACCCGCCCGCCTGAATTCATTCAACCGCCCATTTCCCTGCTGATGCGATGAAAGCCATTCCCCTCAATGCCGAGCACCCGGCGCTTCCGAGCGACCTGCTCATTCACTGCCCCCTGGCGCTCGAACCAGTGGAGGCCCACCTTTTTGTCTTAGCCTTGGGTTGCCTGACCAAACATTCCCAACGGCTTACTTTCCAGCTTACGTTTGCGGACGTTCTGCCAGACGTGAATGTGGATGACCAATTCGTCCAGTTAGATAAGGCCCAGAAGCGACTCATGCAGCCCCTTAAATACGAGGGCCTGCGGTTGGGCAAGCGCTTCAGCCACCGTATTCCTATGTTCACCGAGATGAGCATCGACCAGGACACCGGGCTGATGACCGGCGTGTTCAATGACTACCTGAGACAATATTTGCTGGAACTAGCCGACGAGTACACCGCCCCCAAACTGGAGGCGCTGCTTATGCACCGCTAAGCCCACCGTCCGCACTCTTGAGCCTTGGTCCAAAGTTTGGCTCAGGTACTACATCACTCCATCAAGCAAATGGTGAAATCCTAACGGGCACACGCAAACAAGATTTAAGTGGCAGCAGGAACAGGCAGCTAATGCATTACTGGAATAAGGTCTGCCGCTTCACATAAAATAAGTTATAAATCCGCTCTTAGGAGATTGGCGATTTTTGTTCCTATAGTCCTTGCCATGCCAATAGTACTTTACCCACAAATACCCCCCGGCTGGTGGAACAACCGGGGGGGAGAAGCGGGTGCTGGTACACCCGGCCTGCTGCTCTATGAAATGGGAGTACTCAAAGTTAGCCCTCGTTTTCAGAATCATAGGGGGGACTACTTGCCGGCTACTGTGTCCGCCCCAATGGGGGGAAAGTACTGCTTCGCCAGTTTGGTTAGCTCCCGCCTATCCTTGCTCTTGCGCTCGCTCATATCCTGGCGGAAGGTTCTGACCTGCTTCTGATACGCATCGCGCTCCTTTGTGCTGCTCTTCGCCAAGCTATACACCAAGCTATAGTCCGCTTGAGAAACTCCCCTAAAAGCCCCGAACGCCCACGAAAACAGCAACGTAACCACCACTGACCCCACCACCAAGCCCGTAGGCCAGCGCCAGCCGTCCGTGAAACTCACTGGGACGGAACGAGGTGCAGCGGCCGTAGCCGCCCGATACTCCGCCGCGGCCGCCGTGGTTTGGCGGGCACTCTCCTGCATAGTGGCCATCAGCTGTTGCATAGTGGCCGTTACCTGCTGCACACTGACCACCGTACCCGCCTTGATGGCGGCCTCCATACGCACCGCAGCATCCTTACCGGCCTGGGCCAGCGTAGCGGGCGTGGGCAGCAAGGGCAGCAGTTCCGGCACGAGTAGCGCGGCGACCTCCTTCGCCGGAAGGGTGATGGTCGGCCGGCTTTTGGCCTCCACCTGGGCCATCAGTGCCTGCAAGTCCGCCACGCTGGCCGGCTTACCTCGTTTTAGCAACGCATCAACTGCGTCGCGGATTTCGCCGATGGTACCGTACAGGTCTATTTCGGGATTCATAGAATAACAGAAAGAATGAAAAAAGGGGGTTATATTTCCATACCCCCGTCGCGGGGACGGTCGGGAATTTGCGGCTGCTGCGGCGCTTTCGTCACTTGGCGGACCTGCTCCTGAGCCTTGCGGGCTTGCTCCTGCTCTTGGTCTTTGCGGGCCTGGTCGCGAGCCTGGGCTTGGCGGGCTTGCTCCTGAAACTGACGGTTCAGCTTTTCCGCCGCCTCCAGCTGGCGCTTCGCTCGCCCCGCATCATACGTTTCTGCGGCCTGGTTCGCGTTCTGCGCGAGCCCCGAGCCCTGCGCCTGGTACTGGGCAAATGCCTGATGCAACTTACTAGCACTGTACTCTTTGGCAACTTCGCTGCCCTTGAAGCGGTGCCCTTCCTTCTCAAACACCACCCCGTACACCTGCGGCCCGTCCTTTTTCTGGTGGGTGCTGGGGTACAGCTGCACCCCGTGGCGGGTCAGCTTGGCTTGCAGCTCTTCCCAATTGCCCGAATAGGGCGCGGTATGCTTCAGGGCATTGCCCACCTCGTGGCGCGCCCGCTGCCATTCTGCATCCCGCCGGGCACTGGGCGTCTTCGCCGTGACTTGTCGATGAGTCTTCTCCACCTCACGGGCCTGCTCCCGGCCGCGCTGCTCGGCCACCGTCAGGCCCATCTCTGCCTCAATCTCCTTGCACACGCGCCGGCTCTCCTGGCCGATGAAGTTGTCGGGAATCGTTTTGCCGTAGTTGTCCACCCTGTTAACTACCAGGTGCGCGTGCGGATGGTCCTTGTCAAAGTGCCCGGTCAGCGACCACTGGGTATTGGACCATTGCTTACCCTCGCCGTCCATCTTCGCCACGTACGCGCGGCCGATTTGGCGCAGCAGTTCCGCTACCTCCTCGCGGCTGCGGCCGGCGGCGTCCTCGGCCGGCAAGGCCAGCGCGACGTGCAGCACGGCGTTCCCCAGTCCGGGGCGCTGCGCCTGCTGAAACTCGAAGTCCTGCGCCATGTGGGCCGCGCTATCCGTGCGAACCCCCTCCGCGTCCAGCACCTGCGCCTGCTTGTCCTCTTGTAGCACGTAGCGGCAGATGCCGGCGAAGCTCTTGCCGATTTTTACTTTGCCTATCATGCCCCGGGTAGGGTTTGGTGAATTTTGGCCAGCACCTGCTGCACCTGGTCTATCGTGGCCCGTGCCCGTAGCTCCACCACCGGCATGGTCCGAGCCAGCACCACGAGTTGGTTCAGGTTGGTGGCCAGCTTCACCAGTTGCCGGTATTGTTGCCGCCGCTCCTCCAGCAGCGCCTCGTCCGGTGCGGCTTGCAGTACCTGCACCCCGTCGAGCGCCGCCCGGATGACGGCAGACCGGGTCATTTTACTGC
>NZ_CP094539.1 GCF_022811645.1 Hymenobacter monticola
GCGGATGCTCGGCCAACGCTGTTTTGCGTGACAAAATATTTGAAAGATGGCAAACGCAAAATCACCATCACCTATGATGACGCACTGAATCCAACACCTTCATAGTCAGCACTAAAATGAAATCACGAGGGTATTCATGAAGCATTGGAGTGCTTATGAATACCCTCTTCGTTTTACCCTGTTTCCTCTCGAATTCAAGCTATGAATGTCACCCTACCATCTTTCTTGTTTTTTTCCATTCCCTCGTTGGTGTACTGGTATTTCTCAAAAAGAAAAGGGCTCCCTCGCGCTGAAATATTTCTCAGGTTAGGTTGGACCAGGGGCACTAGTCGCTACTACTGGTGGGCCATCGGCTTAGGACTGTTCTTGGCTGCAGTTGGCACTTTGGTGTTCTATTCAGGGGTCATTCCCCATGATTTTTACAAAACACAAGGCACGGGAGCCGTTTACTACGCCACTTGGCACGCCAGCATTAGCACTTTTTTTCTGGCGCTGCTCCGAGAGGCGATTGTAGTAGCGCTGGGGGAAGAGGTCTTTTTTCGGGGCTTTTTGGGAGGGTTGCTGATGCGAAAGTTTGGGTTTGTAAAAGGCAATGCGATACAACTGTTATTGTTCTTGCTGCCACACTTACCCATCGTATTTTTACTCAGTGCCCGGATTTGGCCTTTAGCGATGCTCTCGGTCACCTCATTCGGATGGATTGCTGGCTGGCTGCGCCACCGCTCGACGAGCATTTTCCCTGGTTGGATAATGCACAGCCTTGGAAACGCAACAGGCGCATTACTAGCCATGAGCCATTAAAGGGAGTTCTTCTTACAACGGGGCGGATTTACACGCTAAGCCCTACGCCCGCGTAGTGCTGGCGCAGCTGCGCGCTGCACTCGGCCAAACTCAGCTCGCCGGCAACGTAGCGTTGGTAAAGCCGCTGACCGAATGGGCTCAGCGGGGGCAGGCCCTGGATGGCTTTCAGGGCTTCCACTTCATCGAGTAGCGCCTGGCGCTGCGCCGGGGTCTGCTCGGCGGGGCCAAAACGTTCAACTGCTGCCATGGGTAAACAACTAGGGGAAAACCGCCGACTTGGCGCGGGGACCTGGTGTAGCAGGGAGGGGGTGAAATTACCCTAAGCCCTGCCCGGTGGGTGGTTTTGCAATTGCAAAACCACCCACCGGGCAGGGCTTAGTCGTTCGGAATGTGGCCACCGTCGGCTTCTAATATCCATTCCAAGGCGGCAGCTTTCGCCCGCACGGCCAGCAGCTGGCGCTCGGCCAGCGTCCGGCTGCGCTCGTGGCCCGCGTCGGGGTAGAGCTGGTGCAGCTGCTGGTGCTTCACCACGTCGTTTTCCAGGCGCTCGTCGGCCTGGTCAAGGTTGGCCAGATAGGCGGTTATTTCGGCTTCGGTCTTCATTAAGGGCTGTTTTGCAATTGCAAAAAGAGGGCAACAATAGGCGATTAGAGCGGCGACAACGGCAAGGTTTCGTCCATCACGGTATAGGGCACGTAGGGCGGCAAATCATTCATTTCCGCCATCAGCGCCGCCATTTCCGCCGCGTAGGGGTACACCCGGCCGGGCTGCTCGGGCGGCAGTGGGCGCACGTCGGCCGCTGGGGCAATGTCGGGCCGATACCATCGCATCAGCTCGTCGTGGACCTGCATCTGGTCAATCTCGCCCGCGATGTAGCGCAGCTCTAGCCGGGCCAGCTCCTGGGAGGGCACGGCGCGGTCACTGGCCCCGGCGCCAATGGCCCACCGCACCGCCGCCCACCGCTGCGCGGGCGTTTGTTCGTCCTCATGAAAATGGGGCGTGTAGCTCATGCCGGTCCTTTACTGGTCAAATTGAAGCGGCTGCTCCTGCGGGATGGCTTGCGCGATGCAGACGAAATTGCGGCTATCGTACACCGCAGTTTGACCAACGGCAATCGTGGCCGGCAAGGCAAACCGGGCCGCGAGGGCGGGCAGGTCCAGGGGCTGTTCAAAATAGAACGTGCCGTATCCGTCGCGGTCAAAATAAAATCCGTCGTCGCCGGCGGGCCGGTCGCTGGGCGCTATCCAAGGCGGGTTGCCCTGGGCTTTCAGGAAGTCAATCAGGGGCTGTAAATGCGCCGTGCGCGAAGCCGTCATTTTCTCCGAAATGGGCACTTTTCCGGGGGCTGTTACCATGCTACAAGATACACCACAACAGTCGTATTACCTCAAAAACGGCGTTTTAAGCCCTCGAGCTTCGCGTAGTTGCGGAGCGGCTTGGGCAGCGGGTCAACTACGCGAAGCTCGCCCCGCTCCGCTCAGAGCCGGGGGCCGCGCACCCGCCGCTGCTCGGGAGCCGGGGGCTCGGGCACGGCTGGCTGCTGGGCGGGGCTTGGTGGCTGGGGAGCCTGCGCGGGGGCAGTAACGGCCAGCGGCGGGCGCTGCTCCGGGGCCAACTGCTGCACGGCGGCTTGCGGCTCAGGAACGACTTGCGACACCGCCTGGCGCTGCTGCGCGGCCTGTTGCTCCTGGATAGCCTGCACGCGCAGGGCCGCGCACTCTTCCGGGGTGCCGTGCTGCATCGTGTGGGCATAGCGGAACGTTTCGGTCAGGGGCCGCTCGTAGGCAAACGCTTGGTCGAATGCCTGCTCTACCCGCTCCGAATACTGCTTACGCTCGAAGCCGCCCGTTACCACCCCGCGCTGCGTGTTCTTGTGGTTGGTCAGCGGGCTCAGGTGGTACGGGTTTTTCCGCTCCAGCTCGCCGGCCCGCTTGCGCTCGGTGTAGCGGGCGAGGTTTTCCGTCCGGCTGACGATGACGTGAATGTGCGTCTGCGGGCCGGCCTTCGCCTGGCCCGTGGCCACGTCGCCCACCTGCACCGCCCGGTCCTGGTGGTTGGTCGTGCGCTCGTGCTCCACCTTGGCGAAGTACACCAGGTCGCGGCCCGCGATGCCCTTCCCAAAGTTGGCCGCGTACTGCTCCATCGCCGCCCGCGTGTAGGCCCGCAGCTTCTCCGGGTCGCTGTCAATATGGCGCAGTTCGGCTTGGCTTGGGGCGAGTACCACCTGGTAATACTTGTCCGCGTCGCGGTTCAGGTTGCGCTTGTTCTGGTCGAGCGTGGCCACCACCTCGGCGGCCGGCACGTCGGCGCGGTCGAGGCTGAACCACTGCCCTTGCACCTCCTTTTCCAGGTAGGCCACCAGGCCCCCGCAGCTGCCCGACCGCTGGGAAAGGCCCTTGCCCGAGGCGGGAATCTTGGCTACCATCAGACCGGATTGCTGGGGGGTGAAACGGGTGTGCCGGCCGGAGCCGGGGTGCTGCTGGGCGCAGCCCCTGGGGCGGTTTTAGGGGGTGGATTTAATACGGCGGTGAGTAGCTCCGGCTTCAGCGCCGCCTTCAGCACGGCGACGATGGCCCGCTGCGTGGGCGCTAGCTGCGGGTCGGCTTGGCTCGGGGTTACGTTGGTTTTGGGCACGCGCTCCAAGAAGGCCGGGGCGAGCCCTATCGGCTGCACGCTCTTAAAAAACACCCGCTCCAACCAGTGGCTCAGCTCCTGTACCTGGTCTTCGCTCAGGCCGGCCGGGGCACTCGCGGCCGGCGCGGCCAGCACCTTGTGCGCCTGCACCTCGGCCAGAATGGGCTTGAGGTAGGTCTTTTCCTGCTCTCGGATAAATCCAATCGTGCGCTTGTCCAAGTCGGCCAGCTTGGCCGTGAGCTTGGCTAGGCTCGTGGTCAGGTCTGGGCCGGTGGGGTGCCGGGGGTCGGCCTTGGTCACCCGGAAGTACTGCACCATCGCGGCCAGCAGCTCGGGGTTGCTCAGCTCGTACTCCTTGGCCAGTTGCCGGAAACCGTCATAGGCCGCTTCCTCGGCGCGTATCGTTTTATCCATGAACTCGGTTTTGAACTCAAATTATTACTGACTATCAGTAGTTTACACACTTATGTACTCGCTATGAGTTCATTATATTTTGCTTTACTGCTTATTATCAACTATATAACGTAGAGCGGAACGGTATGAAACGAAGCGAATAGCGTTCCTGCTCGCTTCTTTCAGAACGGAATCGTTGCTTACCCTGGGGCTAGTCGCACCGTCTGCTGTCGTCTGGTTGGGCTTCCGGAAGCAAGGTAGAACAAAAGGGAAGAATGTGCCAAATCCCCCGCTTACTCAGCTGGGCCTCCCTCGCGCCTGGCCTATCCTAAAAGGAGCTTTCTGGATTCACTAGCCGGCTCGTTCCTCGCGGCTTTCCATCTGAAATGATAGGTTTCGTCAGTCTAATTAGGAGGTTCTATCAGCTAACTATGAGTTTTTATAAACTACTTACAAACCGGATAGTTACCATTTACTCGGGTCGGTTTCTTCCTCCGTGGTGGCCGGACTGGGAGCTGTTTCGGTCGTGGTTGGTTTTACAATTGCAAAATCCTCGGCACCCTGGGCGGGCTGCTCGACGGGTTCTGTTTTTGCAATTGCAAATGCCTGGACCTCCTGTGCGGGGCCTGTCTCTCCGCCCACGACGGCCCGCACCTGCGCCTTGATGGCCGTGAAATTCTGGCGCACCTGCTCGGGGCTAGCCTCCTGGAACGGGGCAATTTTTACGGCCTTGGTGGGCTCCGCTCGGAAGGTGGCGCGGAACTCCGGCCGGCCACTCTCCACCACCAGGCCCGCGAACTCGCCCACGCCAAAGCGCATCACCTGCTGGGCCTCCAACTTGTCGCGCTGCTGGATGCTCACCGACCCGCTGGTGCTGCTGCTGCGGCTCGTCGGCTTCAGCAAATTCCACTCGTTGCTTTTGCTCGTGCCCTCCGTGGTGGAGCGATACGTTTTGTCGATTTTGCCGAACATCTTACTCACCCGCTCGGCTGTGGCCGTGTTGGTGGTGCGGCCCCAAAACTGATTCCCAAGGTTAGCCAGAATCATCTCGGATTCCTGCCGACTGGTCAGGGCTTCCATCTGGGCCACGTCCTGCACGGCGTACACCGTGGCCACTTGGTTGCTGCGGGCGGTGGCCGGCAGCTGGGCAAAATTTGGGATAAACAGGGTCGGCGCTTCGTCGAGCAGCACCAGGCTCGGCAAGCGGCCCTGCTGGTTCAGGCGCTTGATGGCCGTGGCCACGATGAGGGAAATAAGCGGGGAAAAGGTCGTGCTCAGGGCCGGGTCGTTGCCCACCACCAACACGCCCGGCGTGGCGGCCGTGTTCAGGTCGAGCGGCACCTGGTCGCCGCTCATCACCCAAAAAATCTCCGGCGTGTTGAGCACGGCGAGGTAATTCCGAATGGTCGAGAACACGCCCGCAATGGTGTTTTCCGATTTGCTGGCGCTGGCAATCGAGGCAATGAGGCCGCGCACTTCCTCGTCCTGCTGCAAGGTGGCCAGCAGCTGCGGCGCGTCGGCCTCGAGAATCATGCTCACGGCGGCCGGCAAGCTGCACTGCTGGGGGTGGTTGCGGCGCAGGTACCAGATGCAGCCGGCCAGCAGCACCTCGCCCGACTGAATCCAGAAATTGCGCTGCTGGGCGGCTTTGGCGTCGAGGTTGGTAATGATGGTGGCCGCGGCCTCGCGGGCAAAGCTGGCGGTGGCCAGCAGCTCGGGGGCCAGCGGGTTTACCCGGTGGCTCCGGGTGAGGTCGGTGAAATTGACAAAGTAGGGCGTAACAGTGCCGCCCGCGTAGCTGCCGGCCACTTCCTCGGCCAGCGTGGGAAACTTGAAGTCATACACCACGCCCGTTAGGCCGGCCGCGCCCGCCTGCTGAAGAATGGGCTCAATAATCGACTTGCTTTTGCCACTGCCCGCGCCGCCGGCAATGAAGGTGCCCCGAAACGGGTTGCCTAGGCGCACGGCGGGGCCGCTAGTGGTGCGTAGGGTGAAGCTCAGGGCCTGGGCAGCTCCTGGGGCCGCTGTGGCTCCCTGGGGGCTGGAATAAGCGCGGTACACGTTCCAGCCCAACCAGGCCAGCAGCAGTAGTGTGGCCAGCTCGCCCAACCAGTGCTGCAAAAGGCCGGTGGCCAGAAACAGGCCAGTAAAGCCGGTAACGGAAGGCACCCAATCAAAAGGAGCGGCGGGTATCAGCGTCGCCCGGTAAAGGCCCTGGGCGGCCGGGGGCGCTACTTTTTTGAGCACCAGGACCACCAGGTGCGCGACAACGCCAAAAATTACGGCCCCAATCAGGATGCCCAACCAGTGAAAAAATGCAGCCATACCAGTAGAAAAGAAGGTTTGGCGTAGGTACGGCCGGCCGGCCAAAGGAGCCTAAAACCCGGCAGTAAACCGGGGCACAAGGCCGCACAAATAAGCACAACAATAAGCTATTATACCATTGATTACCAATAATATACAGTTTTAAAAATGCGCGCAAATTACTGGCTTTTAGGACTTTGTTGTTTTTGTTTGGGTTGCGCCGCATCGCCCACCACCAAGCCCTAAAAGCCTGTTTTCTTCGCGCGAAACACAATTTGTGTTATTTGAGCTATTTGTTCTATTTGTAGGGCTCATAACTAATTGATTTTCAGAATCCCACAAGCACAAAGGGAAACCATTGATTCGTGAAAGGAAACCTTTGATTCGTGAAAAGACACTTTTGATTCGTCAAAAGGAAACCTTTGATTCGTCAAAGGGAAACTTTTGATTCGTGAAAAGACATCACGAAAGGAAACGGTTACTAATTATAGTTACCTTTGGTCTGTAATCAGGTAAGCAGCAGCTTTAGACACTATGAAACAGGCCCTGGAAGTCCGTCATCACAACGCCATTACAACGGCCCGCTACGAGTATAGCGAGCTGCAAATGGACCTGTTTTTCTACTTGCTCTCGCAGTTGCGGAAGGATGACACAACCGGGCTATATGAGATTGTAGTAAAGGACCTTAGCGAAATTACCGGCAAGAAATACGCCTACAACTACCTACGCAAAGCAACGGAGGGAATGGGCTCTCGAATGTTTGAGGTTATGACGGAAAAGAGCTACAAGCAGCTCTGGATGTTTCAGCACATTGAATACATGACCGGGGAAGGTCGGATTGAAATGAAGCTGTCCGAATCCATCCGGCCGTATCTGTTCGACCTCAAAAACAACTTCACGAGCTTCGAACTGCTCTCGGCGCTGCGCCTAACAAGCAAGCACGCCAAACGCATCTACACGCTATGCAGCCAGTGGAAAGACGTGGGCGAAACCAAGAAATTCGACCTGCTGGAATTCAAGAAAATGCTGGGCCTGGTCGATGCAAAGGGCAACGAGGAATACACCAAGGTCACCATGCTCAAAACCAAAGTGCTGGATATTGCAGTCAGGCAAATCAACGAGCACACGGACCTGAGCATCAGCTACACACTAGAAAAGAAGGGCCGCGCCTTCAAAAACGTAGTTTTCACGGTCAAGCCGCAAGTTGTGGATGTGGTGGCCACGTTGCCCGACCTGAGGGCTACTGCTAACCCGCTGCCGGGAGTGGCCGCGCATCAGGTCGAAAACGCTGGCAGACTACTCGCGCAGCTCAGCATCACTACGCCCGACCTGGTGGCGCAAATCTTGGCCAGTCCGGCGCACGTCGCCGCCTGCAACAAGTTCGCCCACGACTTGAAAACCGGCAAGTACACCAAGTCGCACTCCCTCTCGGGCCTACTGCTTACTGTTTTGGGAATCAAGAAAGCCAGCAATGGGCCGCTGTTCGACAAACCCACTAAAGCGCGCTAAGCGGGGGCGCTGCCCCCCTACTTGCCAAACACGCGCTGCCAAAAGCCCTTGCGGGCCGGCTCGGACATACGGGCGGCAATGCCTTCGACTAGCTGAGTCAGCTGCTCTACCTGCACCTGCAAGTCGCGGGGGCTGGCCGGCAGCTGCGATTGGGTGAGCTGGCCCTGACAGAAGGAACGCATATCCTCGTTCACAAACTGGCCGATGGTCTTGCCAGCGCGCTGGGCGGTTTTCTCCACGATGGCCCGCGTTTCCATATCTACCCCCCGAATGGCCCAAAGGCCCGTATCCGGGGCCTTTCGGGGCCGGCCTCCTTTGGCTTTGTGTTTTGTTGTGTTTTGTTCCGGTTCTGTTTCGGCTGTTTCAGCGGGTGCTAAACTTAACTCGGGTTCTGTTGCCGCCGTTTCGGGAAGTGTTATACTTAACTCGGGTTCTGTTGCGGCTCCTGCGGCGGGAGTTACACTTAACTCCGGTTTTGTTGCTCCTTTTGGCTGCTTCATCGGGCTTTGTTAAACATTTAGTTTAACAGCTAATGTAGCGCGTTTCAGTGGATTTGGTTTAGTGCAACAAAACCTTAGGTTCAGTTTTCACAACACAACCCGCTATCTACCTGGTATTTATTCCTGTGGCTGCTCAAAACTGAAAAGCCGGCGCGGCAGCGCCTGGCTAATGTCCACCCGGTTCAGGCTGTCTTTGATTGAACCGTCCTCATACACCCGGATAGAGGCCGGAAAGGCAAACTGCTTGCGCAGCTGGGCCGCGTCGATGGGGCTGGCAAAGAGGTAATGCCCTTCGCCGCCTTGGTCGAACGCGAACGCATCTCCCCGCCAGCCGGCCGGCGTGTTGCCCTGGGCCAGCAAGTACTCGATGACGGGGCGCAAGTGGGCGGTGCGTGGGGCCTGGTCGCCTCCCTGGGCGGCAAGTTTTAGTTTGGGCATGATAGGCAAACAGAATTTTGGGGGTAGTGGCGGGCGGGTGTTTTTCCCTCTTGTTCTGTTATGGTTACAAGCGGTCGAGTTTATCGCAAACTGCCTCGATGTGGTCAAGGCCATATAATAGGTCCGCTTCATCCACCCCCATCCATTGAAAAAGGGTTTTGATGAGGCCGTACTGCTGTCGAACGTAGGCGCTGCTAATGGCGGCCCCACCGACCTGGAAACAAATGGGCTCGTGGTGGGCCATGCGGTTGCGCACGTCGTTCACCTGCGCCAATTCGTTAAATATCAGCGTCTGGTTGTACTGAATCAGGGGCGTACTGCTGGGCTTGGCGGGAAATATCTGAAGCAGGGTTTGGTGCGCCGCATAGAACTGCGGCTGCGCGAACAGGTAGCGCCACAGGCCGAAGTCCATCTCAGCCACCAGTTTATGATGCGTGTACAGTGGTCCCAATCGCCGGATACCGGTGCGGATGACATCCGCCGTTTTCCGGCACCTATTCGTGTCGAATATGCCGCCAGGGGCCACGGCATTGCGAAGCCAGTCACTGCCCAATCGGGCCGTATAATGCGCGTCCACGGCGTTGCGCAGGGCGATTTCAAAGCAGCTGACCACCGTGTACAACTCCTGCGACAAGCGCAGGTTGAGCCGGTAGAGCATCATGGCCTTTTTCGTATTGTTGCCACAGGCGCGCACGTAGCGGCCTAACCGGGGAGCAGAGATAATCTGCTCAAAATCTGCGTATTTCATTAAAGGTCGGGCAGGAAACGCCTATTTTTTTAGGCGTTTGGAAAAGTTTTTCGTATATTTGCCTCATATTATTCCCGGTAGCCCCTGAACTCGTTCAAGCTACCGGGTTTTGCTTTTTAGGCCGGTTGCCACGCCAGTGCGCGGGCAGACCGTTGGGCTGAGACAAAGCTACTTGGTCCTTTTGATGGATTTGTTTGATACAGGCTGTCCTTGATAAGATAAGCAAAACCGGTAGCTTTTCCAAGTGTGGCCCTGGATACTCGAGAAAAAATCAGCTACTCCAAATAGCACAAAAAGACGCCCGGCCTACTCATTAGAGCAGGCCGGGCGTCTTAGTTTCGTCTCTTAACATAACATCCGATTTAAGACAAGACAACTCACTGATTTTAAGAAATTTGTCTTTCAATCTCCTGACGGTAACGCTTGACGCTGGCGCGGCTAATGCCGGTAAGGGTCACAATTTCAGCCACTGATAAGCCCCGCTCTAAAGCCGTGGCCACCTTTGATAGCTTCTCGGCGTCGCGCCCGGTGGGCCGGCCCAGGTGCTTCCCCTGCTGCTTGGCCAGCTCAATGCCGGCCAAGCTCTTCTGCCGGTTGTTCTCGCGCTCGTACTGGTTGAAGGAGCTGAACACTCCAATAATCATCTTGCCCGCTGGGGTGCGCGAGTCGATGCCCAGGTCGAGCGCCCTAAAGTGTACGCCGCGCCGATTGAATTCCTCCACCAATTGAATGGTGTGCACGGTATTGCGGCCAAGTCGCGCCAGGCGGTTCACCACCACCACGTCACTTTCGCGCACGGCGGCTAGCAATTCGTCGAGGGCCGGGCTCTGGGTCCGCGTGCCGGAAACTTTCTCCTGAAAAATGCGCGTGCAGCCCGCTTGGGTGAGGTCTTCCACCTGCGTGGCTAGGTTTTGGTCGGTGGCGGAAACGCGGGCGTAGCCGAAAGTCTGCTGCATGGCTCAATAAGTATGGGTCACAAACTTACATTACGGAACCCACTTCTTGAGCCACTGGAAAGGCCTTCATGACAATGAATCGCTACGCTGACTTAGTGGCTCAGAAAGGTGCACCTTTCTGACGCAGCCACTGCCACTCTCAATTTGGTGCACTTGTCATACGCTACCTTATTTGGGTAAACGCTTGGCTGGCGCTCAGGTCGGTTACTCACAGGTGTTTTACACGACCTTCATATTTAGCGTATAATGCCTCATTACTGGGGCCATCCACGTTTTGGCTATGATAGATGGGGAGCGTTGCTCCCTGCGCAGCGGCTAGTTTCATGGCTTCGGTGGCAATCGTATTGACGAGCAGAATGCCCGCCATTGACGACACGGGGCCCGTCAGATGTTCGCCAATCTGCATGAGGCCATCCCCGGAAGGCACACCATTATCAATTACCAGGTCTGCTAACTCGTACAACTTCTGGCCACTCGCATGGCGGGAAGGATATTGTCGGGATTGCGTTAGGGACGTAATAGCAATGGTTTTGACCCCTTCTTGTTTGGCCCGCATCGCCAGCTCGATGGGCAGCGCGTTCCGGCCCGAGTTGGACACGATGAGCAAGACATCGGTGGACCGGATATCATATTTGGCCCATAGAATATCCGCTAGCCCGCTCACCCGCTCGATAGCGCCGCCGCGCCCCACTTGCCGACAGTACCAGGTCATCCAGGACCGTGTTGACGTTGGCCAAGCCACTGGCCCGCGTGAACAACTCCATCGCCACCATTTGCGAGTGCCCCGTGCCAACCGCGTGAATCATGTGCTCGTGGACAATGGCGTGGGCGAACCACTCCGCCGCCGCCGTGATTTGGGGCGCTTGGCTAGTGGCCAACGCGAGCAGCTGTGCATTGATTTTTTCGACGTACTCGAACATGGGGGTGGGGTAGGGAATGGTATCTGGCTAAGTGGTGAGTCAAACTACGACGGATAGGTTGCCAGGCTTCGGGCGGGACCCGCTTCCGCGACAGTTACAGCTCAAAAAGTAGGCAACCGCTACGCCATCAACGCCACGCCTATCTTGCGTTGTTAGACCTTTCCAATGATAAACTTGCTACCCTTGCGCCTAGACCAGGCCCCCTATTTTCAACGCTGGCTGCGTGACCCCGAAGTCATCACCTACTCCTTATCGGTTTTTCAGGAATTGACCACCCTGGCCCAAGTAACGGACTGGCTCGCGCGAACCCTCCAGGACCAGAAAAGTCTGACGCTGGGCGTTTACCTGGCCGAGACGAACGAACTAATCGGGTACGCCGGCATCGCCAATATCTCCCGGGTCAATCAGGCCGGCGAATACTTCATTCTGCTCGGCGAGAAACGCCACTGGGGTCAGGGTATCGGGACAGCCGTCACAAAGCAGGTCGTTGCGCGAGGTTTTCAGGAATTAGGACTGAATCGCGTTATGCTGACCGTTTCCGTGCCCAACGAGGGGGGCGTAAAGGCTTACCTACGGGCAGGCTTTCAGGTCGAGGGGCGGCTGCGGCAGGCTTGCTACCGCCACGAGGCTTTTCACGATAAGCTCGTCATGTCGGTGTTAAAGGCCGACTGGTCCACGTAGCTGGAGCCAGTCGGCCTTCAATCGCCAGCTAATTAACTTTACGCCTGGGTTAGTTGCCCAAACAGATAGGCGTAGAAAGCTGCCTGGTCTACGGCGGTGGCTACCTGCACCCATTGCCCACTTCCCGGCTGCCGCCGCGTGCACCCGGCACTTGGGCCCGTCGAGGCAATGCTCAGTTCCAGCTTTTCCAGCCGAAAGGCCTCTGGGATGGCCAAGTAGCTGGTGGCCAGTACGTCCCACATGAAGTATGTGTATTCGTAGGCCGGAATCGTATCCACGGTGGTGGCCCAGAACTGCCCGGCTAGGCAGGCCCACGGGTGCGCCGCGTGCTGGGCCAACGCCTGGAGAAATGTCCGGCTCACGGGCACTTGGTTAGTCACGTCCAGGGGAATGAGCGTGAGCGGCAGGTGGTAGGCGAGCAGGCGCTGGGCGGCCAGCGGGTCCCAGAACACATTCCACTCGGCGCTGCCGTCGTGGTTGTACGTGCGCACATTGCCGCCCACATCCACCGCCCCGCCCATCCAGACCACGCGGGCAATCTTGGTGACCAGTTCAGGGGCCAGGTCCAGGGCATGCACCAGATTGGTGCACGGGCCCGTCAGCAGCACAGTCACCGGCTGCGAGGCGGCGGCCAGCGCGTCGCGCAAAAAGGCGGGGCTGGGGCGGGCATCTATCCGGGATAAGTCCACCTCCAGATTAATCAAGGTGGGCAGCGCGTTCAGAATGCGGGGCTTGGCCCGCCACTCGGCCGGAAACGCATTAACGCCGTGACAGTGCCCAACGCTCACGCCCACATCTACTCGCTGCCGCAGCAAGAGCAGCTTTAAAGTTGTCTCCACCGCTTGTTCGGCGTAGCAGTCGGCAGGGGTGATGGAGACACCTTGCAGGTCTACCGCGTCCATCGTCAGCAACAGCAGCAGGGAGAGAAAATCGTCGGCTGAGCCGTCGTGGTCGAAGAGGACCGGCACTTTGGGGGGTAAGTTTACCGTGTTCATGTGCTAAGAATGCGTATTTAGTACGCAAACTTAACGTACTAAATACGCTTTATTACACTCCATGCTCTTTAAACTCGCGGTTGACTGTATTATTCTGGCGTACGACCCGCTGGACAACCACTTAAAAGTGCTGCTGATTCAGCGGGAAAATGAGCCCGCTAAGGGCCACTGGGCCCTTCCGGGCGGGTTTGTCGACCAGTCCGAAGACTTCGCCGCAACGGCGGCGCGCAAGCTGCGTCAGGAGACGGGTGTAACCGTGAGCTACCTGGAACAAGTGAGGGCTTATGCCCTCACCGACCCCACAGCGGGCCAGCGCCTGGCGTCCGTTTCGTACTACGCCCTGCTGGACCTCGCCCACTACGCACCGGCGACAGACCGCTCTCACCTGGCCCAATGGGTGCCTTTAGTCCACTTGCCCACGTTGCCCTTTGACCACGGGTTGAAGGTGCAGGATGCTTGGCAGCGGCTCCAGGAGGCCGCCCGCAACCAGCCCGTCCCATTCCATTTACTACCGCCAAAGTTTCCCCTCAACCAGCTGCAACGGTTTTACGAAGCCCTCTACCAAGTACCGCTTGACAACCGCAATTTTCGCAAATGGGTGAAAGGCCTTCCGTACATAGAACCGCTGGAAGAGGTGGAAACCAACGTCTCCCACCGGCCTAGCCGGCTCTATCATTTTAAGGCTGCCGTTTATGCCACCTTCCGCCAAGCGGCTCAGTTGACCCCCTACTAAATAGTTAAGCTTACCTATTAGTAGACAATTGAACGAAAGGGAGAAAAGACGCTGGCAAAAGTCAGCTGACTCTTCTTGTTTCTGTTCAGTTACATAATCGGTGTTATAAGCGCCGCCTCGGAATCGCACCGCTTTTGGCCTTCCTGAACTGCCCTCGGCCGGCGTGGTACTTTTCCAATTTAGGAGATACTACTATCACACCGCTACACCTCTCTGTAGCTTCACCAAGCGTTCGTAAACTTGGCGGGCATTAGGAATGCGAGCAAGCTGGGGCGTTTGAGGCACCCCCGGCCAGCCCACTCTGGCAAGAGCTGCGTAGCGGGAGTATATAGCACCCAAAGAAATAGTACCGGTTCCATCTGGCTTCTCCACTAACGTCAACGCCGGGAGGCTTTTAAGGTCAAATGAGGTAACCTGTTTGCGAAATATCCCTGACCGGATGAGCACCCGTTCGCTAGTAATGTTATACGCTGTATGAGCACGTTGTTGCGCCACGTACAGAAAGCGGCCAACGGCTAGATAAAGCCCCATGAGCAAAAAAGGAACGCCTAAAAAAATGGCTGGGTGGAAACCGGCAGCCTGTACCCTCCACATCCAACGCAGGGCATAGCCGAACAGCAATAGACCAAGAGGAGCAATACAAAAATCCACCCGTTGAATATCCAACCCGGTTTTTGGGTGACCACTCCACAGCAGCTTTTCCCCTGGCTGTAGTTCAGCTACTATCTTTTGCTGTAATACAATGGTTTTCATGAGATGGCAATGATTAAATCTGCGGGCTATGAAATAAAGTCCAGCGCTTCACGTTACTCCTAAACCACTGGCAAACAAATATTTTTTGACTTATATTCGTACCATTCTAGTTCCTGCTGCCGCCGCAATACCTGTTTTCGGCGGAATGAGTTGTTTGATTTAAGTTTCCAATTTTTCACTTTAATCCAACGTACCAATGGCAAAGCAAGGAGTTCCAACCGAAAAGATGATTCAGGACTTAGGAAAAGTCGTGAGTCACCCTCAGTTCCAAAGCATTGTTCAGGAATTAGAGGAAACTCCCGCTCCTCAGCGGCGGAGTAAGGCCAAGCAGTTAGCTTCTGTTGACGAGCTTAAACGCCGTGGTATCCCGGTGCCTTCCACAATGCGGTTTACAACCCGCATGTTTGAAAATCCGACGGCCCCAACAACTGAGTTTGACTTACTGGACACGTTTGACCCGGCTAGTGAGCGGGTATCTACCTTGCAGCAGTCGGAATTAGTGGCCCCTACGTTCTGCATCACCGTGGGAGTGGGAGAGCTAATCTATATCTGTGCTTCCCTAGGCGATACTATCTAGAGAACATCTGCCAAATCGGCCTAGTGCATATGCACTAGGCCGATTTGGTGTAATAGTATTTCTCCACCTAGCCCCATAAACAGAACAGTTGTATGAACCAGGTTCTAGATACCGAGGATATGATGGCAACGCTACGTGACGTCAGCGCATTTGCCGAAACGCCAGCATTCCAGGCTTTGCTGCAAGAATTAAAGGACACACCGCGGCCGCAACGGCAAGATTTTGTCAAGTCATTCGTCCTGCAAAAAGGCGCGTTAGAAAAAAGGGGCATCCAAGTTCCCGAGGACATGATTATCCAACGTTCCAAGTTT
>NZ_CP094540.1 GCF_022811645.1 Hymenobacter monticola
CGCGCTGGTGCAGGTGCGCTACGATTTCGTATTTTGGTGGCCCCACGCCAGCGCCCTTGTGGTCAAATACCAGTAAACCCGGCGCGTCCGCCGCAACCCTGGGGGCGTTTCCTTGTGCCTCTGCTTGGGGTCAAAGCTAATGCCCGCCCGCTCGTATCTTTATCAGCGGCGAGCACCGGCTGATTTACCGCTTCGAAGCCACTCGGATGCACGTGCTGCAATGCCGCTTCCACTACGCGGACAACTAGCCGGCCCGTCGCTGGAAGTCTTCTTACCACGTCACCTGTGACCCCATGACCATTCGCGGTTGCCTTCGCATCATCTGGTTGGGCGCGGCAGCGGCCTGCACGGCGGACCCGCCGCCGCATCAGCCGCCCGCCGCCCCATCGCCCGCCAGCGTGCGTGCCCAGCCCGCTGAGTTCACCGCCGCTGTCGAGCCCAACGCCGACGGCAGCTACGGCTACGTGGTAAAAGCCAACGGCCGTCCCTTGATTCTGCAGCCCCACGTGCCCGGTCGCCCCGGTACGCGGGGATTTGCCACGGCTGCGCAGGCGCAGCAGGTAGCTCAACTGGTAGAAAGCAAACTGCGTCGCGGACAAATGCCGCCCAGCGTCACAGCGGCTGAGTTAGATAGCCTGGGCCTTTAATCTTTCCTCTCGTAATCCCTTCAACCCTCTTTCTATGCCCCTTCTCTACTCGTTACGCCGTCCCATTCGGCTTTTCATCCCTTTACTCACGGGCTTGTTCTTCGCTACCGCCGTGTATGCGCAAAACACGTGGGTCGCCAAAGCTCCCTACGGCGGCGGCAGTCGCAAACTAGCCACTGCCTTTACCATTGGCAGCAGGGTCTATGTTGGCACCGGGGTGCTGGGCACCTCTTATTTCCGCGATTTCTGGGAGTATAATCCCCAAACGGATACGTGGACGCAAAAGGCCTTGTACGCCGGCGCACACCGCGTCAGCGCTACGGGCTTCAGCATTGGCGGCGTAGGCTTTCTGGGCTTGGGACAACTAACCAACGGCAGTTCCAGTGCGGTGCTTTACGCGTACGACGTGGCTTCCAATGCCTGGGTCCGCTTCTCGGATTTCCCGCTCGCCTCGGGCCGGTACGAAGCGGCGACGTTTGTGGCCAACAACCGGGCTTACGTTACCTGCGGGACCGACGGGTCGTTCAACTACCGCGACTGCTGGGAATTCAACCCCTTGACCGATACGTGGACCCAGAAAGCAAATTTCGGGGGCAGTGCCCGGGCGTACCCGTCGGCGTTTAGCATCGGGGGCGAAGGGTACGTGGGGCTCGGGGCCAGCTCCGGGCGCTTTTTCGACCTGTGGCGCTTCACGCCGGCCACCAACGTGTGGACGCGGCGGGCCGACTTTCCGGGCGGGGGCCGTTCCGGCGCCGTGGGCTTTGCGCTGGGAACTGTTGGCTACTTCGGCACCGGGTTCAACGGCTCGGCCGTGTTTCGGGACCTGTGGGAGTACAACCCGGCCACCGACGCGTGGACGCAACGCGCCCCTTTCGGCGGGGTTGCCTCCAATGGCGGCGTGGCCGCCGTGGTGGGCAGCCGGGCCTACGTGGGCTTGGGGTCCGATGCCAACAATGTGGCCTTGAGTAGTTGGTTCGAATACACGCCCCTGGTAACCAGCACCCGTACCGGCCTCACGCTGGCCGGCCTGCGCGTATACCCAAACCCAGCGGCGGACGAATTGCGCTGGGAACTACCGGCAGGCGCGCAACTGCAACAGGTCACGTTGTACAATGCCCTTGGTCAAGCAGTAGTGCAGCAATCCGGGCCATTGTCGGTCCTTGATGTGCGCCAAGTGGCACGCGGAACCTACACGTTGCTGGTGGTAACCAGTACCGGTTCTGGCTCACAACGGGTGGTATTACGTTAGCAAGCAAACAGTATTTTAGGGGCAGTGGGGAAGTGCAATCTTCCCCTTTTGTTTCTGGGTTTTGTCCCTTAACATAATCCCAGTTATACCCCCGACCTTGGAATCGTGGTGGTTTTGCCCTTCCTCAACGGCACTCGGCCGGCGTGGTACTTTTCCGGTTTAGCCTTCTTCCAATGGGGCGGATTTACACGGTAAGCCCTACGCCCGGCCGTAGTGCTGGCGCAGCTGCGCGCTGCACTCAGCCAGGCTCAGCTCGCCCGCCACGTAGCGTTGGTAGAGCCGCTGGCCGAACGGGCTCAACGGGGGCAGGCCCTGGGCGGCTTTGAGGGCCTCCACTTCATCGAGTAGCGCCTGGCGCTGCGCCGGGGTTTGCTCAGCGGGACCAAAACGCTCGTCTGCTGCCATGCTTAAACAAATAGGGGAAAGCCGCCGACCTGTCGCGGGGGCTCGGCCTAGCAGCGGGGAAGTAAAATTCCCTTAAGCGGCCGGGGCGGCCCCTGTTCGCGGCTAGTCCTGAGGAATGTAGTCGCCGCTGGGTGCCAGTATCCACTCCATCGCGGCGGCTTTCGCCCGCACGGCCAGCAACTGCCGCTCGGCCAGTTCCCGGCTCTTTTGGTGGCCCGCGTCGGGGTAGAACTGGTGCAGCTGTGCGTGGCGCACCACTTCGTTTTCTAGTTGCTCGTCTTTGCGGTCCAGCGCCTCGACGTAGGCGTTTACTTCGGCTTCGGTTTTCATTAGGGGCAGTTTTGCAATTGCAAAAAGGGGTTGTTTAGCTCAGGGTATCGGGAACAAGGCTGTCGTCAAAATAAATGTACCGCTGCCGGGGCGGCTGGGTGGCTAGGTGGTCGGCGATGTCCTGGGCAAAAGCCCGCATCCGGGCCACGTACACGTCGGCCGGCTGCTCCGGCTCCGCTGCGGGTTCCTCAGCCGGGTCGTACACATAGCCAGGCGGCGCTTGCGGGGGCCGGGCCGGTTCTGCGTCGAGGTTGGGGGTCCAGCCGCCGGCGTGGGAGTCATTGCTGGACTGCTGCGGGTACAGGTCGCGCACAGCTGCTCCGACGTGTTCCAAGTCGATTTCCCCAAAAATGTAGCGTTCGTAGAGCTGCAACGATTCGGCCGATGCCTGGCCCTGCGCCGTGGCAGCGATGCCCAAGGCAAACTGCACCGTGTCCCACCGCTGCGCGGGAGTCTGCTCGTTCTCGGAAAAATAGGGCGTGTGGCTCATAGGGGCTATTCTTCAAAGGAAAAGCGGCGTACCGGCACGTCGGGCGTGTGCTGAATCCGCACAAAGTGGCGGCTGTCGTGCAGCCCATCGACGGAAAGAGAGATGCTGGGCGGGAAGTCGAAGTGCTCCTGCAGGAGCTGCGCATCGAGCGGCTGCGCGAAGCCATACACCCCCAAGCCGTCGCGGTTGTAATAGAACTGGTCGCCGGTGGCCGGCGCGTTGCCCTGGGCTTTCAGAAAGTCGATGACCGGCTGCAAATGGGCGGTCCTGAAATCAGCCAAACCGGCCAGAATCGGCACTTTTTTAGGAGTGATTTTCATACTACAAGATACGAAAAAAGGCCCATTTGAGGGCTCTGCAAGCCGTTTGCCACTTGTCGCCGCGGGAATTTGCCACGCCATCGCAAGGGCATGGCAACTAGCAACACAAGACCAACGCCGGGGTGGGCTACTGCGCGGCGACTACTCCCTTACTACGCCAGCAGCCGACGGGTACGGGGCGTCGTGGGCAACATTTCGTACTTCTCCCCCGTGGCGGGGTACTCGTGAATGTGGCGGCCTTGCGCGTCGCGGTACGAGAGAAACGTGTTAGCGGCCGCGGCTTCGGCCCGCAACTGCTCGCGCATCGCCTCCTGGAAGGCGGGCGAAGGGAGCTGCCCAAGAAAGACCGTGAGCGGCGAGTCAGAAGCGGACGGAAAAGGCATAGAACGTAGCGGATGAATGGGGGCAACGACTGGCGAACACGTAAAAGGCTTACGCTATTCCCGTGCTCTGGTCCCGACGCGGCCCTTGGGTGCGGGATTTCGCCTGCTGCGCCTCCCGCTGGCCGGGGGCCTGGCGCTGCGCCCGGTCGGCCGCGCGCTCCTGCACCTCATACCCTTTCCGGTCGGCGGCCCAATCCAGCGTCACGCCGATGTCTTTCAATTCGTGGCGGGGCTGCTGCACACTGTACTGCACGGCTAGCTCGATTACGCGATTGCCTTGGGCATCAACGGTAGCACGCGCGGACACGGTGGCGCCTTTACTCGTCAAGCTGCGCTGCAACGCAGCGGCGCGGCCGGCGGCCTGACTCTCGCCTACCGGCTCGTGCACGCGCACCACCAGCCGTCGTTCGGCCTCGCGCTTGGCGGCGTACTCCGTCAAGCTCAGGCCCGCGTGCTCGGGCTGGTAATAGGCGCGGGCGGCAAACCCCACGGCGGGGGCCGGACGGTCGGCCGCTTTGGCGGCGCGGGCAAATTCGAGCAGGGCAGGGGCCAGCAGGCCGGGCAGGGGCCGGTCCTTTTCGGTCAGAAACTTCAACTTTTCCTCCGCCTCCCGGGAAGCCGCGTTTTTGCCAAAGAAGCCCCCTTCTGCCTGTTTTTCCAACGCCGCTTGCTGGCCGTAGCTGTCAGCCCACTGCTTCGCGTGCGTCGCCCGGGCGGCCACCTGGCGGTCCAGCTCGGCCTTCAGCGCCGCCGTGCGCGGGTCGCCCTTCATGGCCTGCACCACGACGGCGATTCCTGCCTCGTTCGGATGCTGCTGCAAATAGGCACTGTACGAGTCGATAATCTTATTACGGGCCTGAATGGGGGCGTTTCGCTGGGCCAGCTCGGCGGTATACGCCCGGTAGTCCGCCTGCCATTTGCGCTCGACGGCCGGTAGCTCCGGCCCTTTTGCGGCCTGCGCGGCCTGCTGCTCGGCCTCCTGACGCTGGGCCAGCTGCCCCGCTTCCTGCCGGTGGCGCGCCGCCTGCTCCTGGGCGGCCTGCTGCGCGGCTTGGTTCGCCGCGAGCTGCTGGGTAATGCCCGCCAGGCTGTACCCGCGCCCCAGCTGCGAGCCCTTGAACACGGTCCCGTCCTTCTCGAAGCTGATGCCCGTCACCTCGCCGGACTTGTTGGCGAACTCGCGGGCGCTAATCTGCTGGGCCTGCAAGGCGACCAGCAGCGCCGGCCGGTCGGGGGCCGTGGCCAGCGCCTGGTGCAGCGCCTGCCGCAGCTCGTGCTTCGTCAGCTCCGCCCCTTGCAGCTGCGCCGGGTGCTGCTTGTCGGCCCGCAGTCCCCGGGGCGGGGTCAGGCCGTGCTCCTGAATCAGCTCTTTCAAGGCCTGCTTCGAGCGGTAGAAGTTCTGCCCGTCCTTGACGGTCTGCCCGTCGTCGCCCACCCGGTTGGCGATGATGTGCAGGTGCTGGTTGTCGGGCTGGTCGTGGTGCCGGATGATGGCGTACTGCGTCTTGTCGAGCCCCATCTTCTGCACGTAGCCTTCGGCAACGGCCAGCATCTTCGCGCTGTCGAGTGTGGCCGCATCGTCGGGGTTAAAGCTCAGCGACGTGTGCCACACGGCGTGCCCGAGATTCGGGTTCAGCTGCCGGCCCCGGTTGAAGTCCGCGCTCATGTGGGCCGCACTGTCGGCCCGCACCCCGACGGCCGCCAGCACCTCGGCCTGCTTGTCGCTGGGCTGCTCCTTGCGGCCCGCGAACTGGTAGCGCACCACCCCGCCGAAGCTGCGCCCGATACTCGTCCGGCTTATCATACCACGTCGGCGAAATAGTCCAGCAACCGGTCCAACGTCGCGGCCTGCGCCTCCACCTCCTGGGCCACGGCGGCGAACCCGCTCTGGTGCGCCCGCTTGCTCAGTTGGTTGAGGTTATTGGCCATGCCCGCCAGCTGCCGCAAGTACCCGTCCTGCTCAACCGTGAGCTGTAAGACCGGCCGCTTCCGAACCTTCACACCCGCTTCCACCAACGGCCGGACGAACTGCGAAATGGGTTGCCGCACCGCCACCGCGCCCTCCTGCAACTCGTCGTAACGAGCGGCGGATACGTGAGTCGTGACGCTTTTCAGCTTCTCGCCTGGCTCCTTTTTGGGCCGGCCGCCCAACCGCTTGGGCTTCGGTTCTTCCGATGAATTAACAGCAGGTTTAGCCATGATACTAGAAATTAGGGCTAGGTCTTTTGGCGACGACAGGAGCCAAAAGCAAGACGTTTTGCGCTAGCAAAACCTGTCTTGCTCCCTAACGCAAGAACATACGGCAAAGGGGGCATTAGGGATTCGGTTGCTCCTGCTCTCGCGTTACCACACTAGCTATTGTACTAGCATAGCTAAATAGCTAGTCGGGTACAAATGTGTAGTTATTCAGCTGAAAAGGTATTTAATAGTTTAGCCTTACTTGTTTAGCTTTTTAGCTGTTTAATTATACAAGCATAAAACAACAAAAGGGGGAAAAGTAACAGCTAAACACCTGTCCCCTTACTCTCGTTAAGAGCTTAATTCCGTTGTTTCTTTTCCATTGCCACTGCCCCATCATGACCGAACAAACACCCAACCCGGAAGTCGCTGACTTCATCAAAAACATCAGCCACGAACAACCGGCCACCTCCGCAACGGAGGCCCTTACTCCCGCAATGCCTGGTCAGCCGCGGTCGGTGCCGGCAGCCTCGGTCCCGGCTGCTCTGGCGGCTTCTGCGGCTCCCGAATCAATGGCAGCAGCGCCGAGTACCTCCACTGCTGCCGCGTCGCCTGAGCGGCGGGATTTGGCCTATTTCACCACCCCGGCGAAGGAGGCCACCAAGAAGCAAAGCGTGTACCTGCCCGTCGAGTTGCACCGCGCCCTGGCCACGGTCGTGAACCTGCCCGGCGTGGACGTCAGCCTGACCGACCTGCTGGCCAACATCGTGCAGGCCTGGCGCGACGACCACCGGGCCGAAGTCCGCAAGCGCTACCGCGAAGGCGAGAAAAGCATTTAAGGGTCGGGAGTTGGGTGCTAGCCGCCGGCGCGCTCGATGCGCAGGCAGTTGCACTGGGCGCAACGGGTATGCAGCTGGGCAATGGCTTCCGGCAGGACGTGGTTGGCCGCGATAGGCCCTTGGTAGAGGGCCAGGGCCCAACTGCTGCCCGAACCCGGAGCCGTGGTGCGCCAGAAGTCGCGCAGGCGCACCCGCTCAAAGGCGGCTTCGCTGTACGGCTCTACCTGGTAAAACTTGACGACCAGTGTGCCGTGCGGGGTATTTTTTAAGCGGAAAGTACGGTCGGGCATACGGCAAAATAAGGCGCTTTAGGCTGCCGGCACAAGGCAAGTACTCGCTAGCCCAAAGCAGTACATAATCTCGGCCTTTACGGTTTATAAACTTTTGATTACTAATTATATATAATTTATAAAATGCGCGCAAATTACTGGCTTCTAGGGCTTTGTTGTTTTTGTTTGGGCTGCGCCGTTTGGGCTGGACCGAGTTATCCACACCCTAGAAGCTTTTTTCTCTCGCGCGAATCACAATTTGTGTTATTTGAGTTATTTGTTCTATTTGTAGGGCTCATAACTTATTATAAATCAGTAATTTACAAAGAGTAAAAACGGCTTTTCGTGTAGTAAAAACGGCTTTTCGTGTAGTAAAAACGGCTTTTCGTGTAGTAAAAACGGCTTTTCGTGTGTTTAAAAACGGCTTTTCGTGTAGTAAAGGCGGTATTTTAAAACGCTTATCGTAAATCAATAGCGTTTTTTTTGTATAATTGCTCCGGAATCAGTTAGATATGACATAATGGAGAAGGAGTTAGAGGTTCGCCAACACAACGCACTCACAAATGCCCGCTATGAATACACGCAGTTGCAGCTAGACTTGCTCTTCTTCATCATCTCCAAGCTGCGGAAGGGAGAAACAGATACTATCTATCGACTAGATATTCAGGAGTTATCCAGCCTGACGGGTAAGCGATACAATGGGGCTTACCTGCAGAAAGCCACGGCTGATATGGGTTCTCGTATGCTGGAAGTGGAAGATGCCAAAGAGTATCAACAGCTCTGGATGTTCCAGCGGATACGCTACCTCAAAGGGCAAGGAATCATTGAATTTGACCTAACCCGGCACATCTTGCCTTACCTGTTTGAACTCAAAAACAACTTCACCAGCTACGCCTTAGCCGCTGCGCTTCGTCTCACCAGCAAGTACGCCAAGCGCATTTATCCGCTATGTAGTCAGTGGAAAGACCTGGGCGAAACAAAAAGGTATGATATAGAAGAGTTTAAGCGGATGCTCGGTCTACTTGACGAGAAAGGAAATGACAAAGCCGAAAGAATCAGCGACTTGAAAAGTAAGGTCTTGGACATCGCAATCAAGCAAATCAATGAGCACACGGAACTTCATGTCAGCTACAAGCTAGAAAAGCAGGGTAAAGCCTTCAAAAACATCATCTTCACGGTTAAGTCGCAAGCCCTGGCTGAAACCATTCCCTTTGAACTGGTACCGGGCGCGGTGGCTCCGGCTGGTCTTCAGCAGCACCAAGTTGAGAACGCCGGCCGGCTGCTCGCGCAGCTGAGCATCACCACGCCCGACCTGGTGGCGCAAATCCTGGGCAGCCCGGCCCATGTGGCCGCTTGCAATAAGTTTGCGCACGATATCAAGACCGGCAAGGTTAAAGCTAAGTCTTCGCTGTCGGGCCTCCTGCTCACCGTATTGGGCTTCAAAAAGCCCGCAAACGGCCCGCTGTTCGACGCCAGCCCTGCCAAATAGACCCCACTCTCGTTTTACCCTTATGATTGCTTCCACGGTCCCCGAAACCATCCCCCCGCTCCGGTGGGGGCAACTCACCTACTACTCTCCGGCTGACATCAAGCGCTGGGGGGTGCAGCACTTCCTGGACACGGTCGCGCCGACGCAGGCGCTGCCCATTCCCGACCTGGGCTTTACCGCCGAGGAAAATGCCCGCATGGACGAAATATTGCGCGAAGAGCGCGAAGCTGCTGCGCGTGGTCTTTGATACGAACGTCGTCATCGCTCACCTGCGCCGGCAGCAGTTGTTGCCGCTGCGGGCGGTGCTGCCCTTTGCCGTGGTAGGGGAACTGGAAGCCTTCGCCCTTAAAGCCGATTGGGGCTACCAGAAAGTAGCCTTCCTGCGGCAGCTGCTCGAACGCTACCCCCTGGTGGGTTTCGTGCCCGAACTGGCCAGCTTGTACGCCCGCCTCGACGCGTATAGCCAAGGCAAGCTGCGCGGCCAGCCGCTGCCGGCCGGCATGAGCGCCCGCAACATGGGCAAGAACGACCTTTGGATTGCGGCCACGGCGCTCTACCTGGATTTGCCGTTACACACGGCCGACAACGACTTTGACCACCTCCCCGCCCTAGGCCTGGCCCTGGTTAAAGAAGCCCTGTAGCCCCATGAGAATCACGCTGGAAGTACCGGAGCATCGGGCGGCGTTTACGCTGGAACTACTGCGCAGCTTGCCCTTTGTGACGCTCCGGGGTCAGGCAGCAAAGGCAGCACCTTTGGACGAAACCGCGCACTTGCTTTCCTCCCCTGCCAACGCCGCCCGCCTGTGGGCCGCTCTTGAACGCGACCGGCTGGGACAACGTCAAACCCACTCATTACCAGATGACTTACTGCGTTGACTAGTCAACTGATTAGTCAGCTGACTAGTCATAACTGAGCGTTGAAATCGACAGGAACGTGACGCCTTGGCGGGGGCTTCTCTTCCAATCGGGCGGATTTACACGCTAAGCCCTAGCGGGCAGCTTCCGCCGCCAGGCGCTCCTTCAGCGGCCCAATCCAGCGGCCGGCCCCGTGGTTGTCTTTCGGATTGACCTGCACCAGAAACTCGAACAGAGCCAGCGCCTCGGCCCAGCGCTTCACTTTTTGCAGTTCCAGTCCCATCACGTAGTAGGCTGTGAGCACGAACCCGTTGCCGGTAGATTCATACAAGAGAAAGTCCCGGCCTTCCTCAAACGCATCAGGAAAGACGAGCCGTGCCCGTAAAAATGCCTGTGCCAGGTACGTGGTACCCAGGCCAGGCGTCCGGTTGTTGAGCAGCATCCCCAAATGCGACACCGCGTCTAGGTGCAGTTCGCCGCACGCGGCCATGACCTGGCGGTAGATACGTTCTGCTTCCAGTGGAGCCGACCTGTGCAGGGCCTTTCCCTGCCGAAACAAGGCCTCGTTCTGCAGGACGACCGTGGGGTACATGACCCGCCAGTAGCGCGGCTCGTATTCCACGAGCATAAGAGTATCAGCGGCATCCATACAAATCGGGGATTTTACCTTAATTGTTGACGAGTTTATTTCCCGAATACCCGCTGCCAAAACCTTTTTTTGGTTGGCTCGGGGCTTGGCAGCCCTAAAGGTGCGGTTCCTAGCTCAGGCAAGCGCTTTTGCAGTTCGCCCAACTGCTCGTTTTGACTAAGTATCAGTTCCTCAATGCGGCCGATACGCTGACTATTCACCTGGTTAGTCAGCGCATTCAGCACGTCGTTCTGCTCCAGTAAGCGGTTTTGCAACTGCTGTATCGTCTGGTCGCGCTCGGCTAATTGGCGTTGCAGCTCAGCAACCTCCGGCACTAGAGCCGGCTCGACGAGCATTGGCAACTGCTCTGATAGGCTAGGATACTGCTGCGCGAGGAAGGCTTGACTAATCAGATAAGTGCTGCCTTTGGGGGTCTGCTCGACCCGAATATGACTAGTCTTCGCGTGTTGTTTGACTAGTCGCCGGATAGTCTGCTCGGACTTGTTAACTTGTTGAGCAGCTTGTTTTATTGTCAAAAACGCAATGGTATCTTCCATGGGAACGATGACTAGTCAGAAGCTGCAAAGTAAGCATACCGCGACTTCTGCCTCGCAATGCTTAACTCATACTTGACTAGTCAAATGCTAATCATTGACTAGTTAACACTTTATCCCTTGCTGTACATCCTGGCAGCCCCAATCTTCAAGGCCCTGTGGCACCCTCGGGCAAATTGTCCTAGGCATTGATGTAAAGTTCAGCTTGAAAGCCGCTTATTTTCATTAGGAATGTCCCTTTCCTGCGTACCTTTTGACTCCCTTCGTTCCGGCAATAACCGTCGATGGCGCACTTTGAAGCTATAGCAATAATTCTTCCTTGCCCACGTTGCCTTATAGACGGTCGCTGAAAGCGCCCGTGTCCATTGTACTACTTTTTCACCTTTCATCCCTACTCGGTTATGCCCACGCCCACCACGTTGCCGCCGCCGCCGCCTTCCACCGGCAGCAATCCGTTCAGAGCCTGCGTGAGCGTAATGCGGCTACTATCTTTTTAGGCTCTTATACCACTACGGTTAGAATTATCGACAACGGCAACGGAACGGCCACGTTGTTCTTCAAAATATTCAACCCTACGAGTTGGGAGTCCGGAACACGCTTCCGTAAGGCAGCTCCTTCCGGTGGCGCACATCAAGGCATTATTCCAAGCCGCCTACGGGGTGGGCTAGGCATTCACTTAGGTGGTACTATGAACCAAACCTGGGAATGGCAAGAAACGGTACGCATTAACGGAGCAACTGGGAAATGGTAGTGCATCAACCTATAAAGGGGTGTACCACCTCTCTATTCTTGATACTAAGCATAGCCATAAGTGGTTGCTTCTCCAAGCAAGGCCAATCGGATGAAGACACGGTTTCCCGGGCGTTCACCAAACGTAACGCAAAAGATTATGTGGGGGAGTACTGTATTGACGAAGTCCGTATGCACGTTGATGCCGCCACCGATACGGTTCACTCCCTATTCAACCATTCCCGCTTGCTGTTGCGCGGCGACAGCACCTACGAGTTCATTGAGTATCCAGTGTTTCGTCTCCGCGCCCCTGACGACTCCAGGTTTAAACTGGAACGGTTGGCTCATTATTCTGGCCACTGGACAATCGAAAAGTTTGGTTCTGCTTACGATAAGGACCAGGGCACCCGCCGGGATTTTTGGTCCTGCGCATTTGTCCCCGCGCTAGGCGGGAAACGACAGGAACCCAACGAACAGTTGTTCGCAGACTCATACATAAGCCAGAAGTCTGGTTTAGTTAAATACATATACTTATATTATGGAGACATCGATAGTGGAGACTATGTATTGTTAAAGCGAATAGCACCAGCACGCCAGCAATAATAGGGCTGGATTCTTGACAACATGGCTGACCAATTTTACCGCGTCGTTCCGCTTGAACTCAACCTGCGTTCCGCCCCCAAAGTGGAGCCCCGCACAGTGATTGCCCGCCTGCGGCAAGGCCAGCAGGTGCGCAAACTTACCCCTGCCAAAGCCCCGCCAAAGGGATGGTTTCGCGTGCAGGCCGACTTGCAAGGAACCGCCGTGGAAGGCTTCGTCAAAGCCTCTTATCTGCAAAAGGCAACGGCAACGATACCGCCTCCGCCGCCCGTTCTGCCCAACATTCCGGAAGCCCGTCTGTCCAGCCCGGCCCCCGTGCGCCGCAACCAGGCGGGCGACGGCCCGCGGGTGTTCGCCCTGACGGAGCCCAACCCGCCCGGCCGCCCCGGTCCTACCCCGGCCGACCGCGCCCAGCAGCTTGGTGGCATCATCGACTATCTGGGCGTGAGCCACTCGGCCCGCTACGCTGCCGGCGCCGGCAAAACCTACTGCAACATCTACGCCCACGACTACGCCCACTTGGCCGGGGCCTACCTGCCGCGGGTATGGTGGACGCGCAAGACCTTGGTCGCGCTCGCTTCAGGCCAGACGGTACAGCCTGCTTACGGCACCACCGTGCAGGAACTAAACGCGAACAGCTTGTATAATTGGCTGGAAGAGTTTGGGGCGGATTTCGGCTGGCGCCGCTCGGTGGACCTGACGGAGGTGCAGCACGCAGCCAACTCCGGCCAGGTGTGCCTCGTCAGTGGCCAGCGTAAAGACCTGAACGCAGCAGGCCATATCTGCGCCGTGGTGCCCGAAACGCCCAAGCACCGTGCTTCCCGGCAAGGGGAGCGCGTGACGGTGCCGCTGATGAGCCAGGCCGGCGCCCGAAATTTTGAGTACGGGGGGCGCGTGTGGTGGACGGGAACGCAGTTTGGGCGCTTCGGCTTCTGGATTCACGCGTAAGACCGTCGTTGCTCGTGGGTCCCCACGAGCATGAGCATCCTGGCGTTAGTGAATGGCTCCTCCTTCTTACTCCCACTGCATGAAACTTCTTCCCTTGTTTTTGGTAACCAGCGCGCTAGGCGGCTCCGGTTGTGCTTCCTCCCGGCTCACACCACTGGCACCCGATGCCGCAGCCGGCATCTACTTCAGCCAGTTGCCCACCCGGCCGTACCGGGAGGTGGCCCACGTCGAGGCCACGGGCAGCGTCTTCACCCGCCGGGCGCAGCTCTTGCGCCAGTTGCAGCGCCGGCAGGCACAGGTGCAGGGCGA